>JAAXMC010000134.1:719-28492 GCA_013036315.1 Vulcanimicrobiota bacterium | reverse complement strand
GGTTTGATGGGGCGCGAGACGCATAACATTCACAGCTCCGATTTCGTCCTTTTTGTCGGCGGCCGGAGCGGAACGCTCGGTGAGTTTTGCATCGCCTATGAT
Organism: Vulcanimicrobiota bacterium; assembly: GCA_013036315.1. GTDB lineage: Bacteria > Vulcanimicrobiota > Vulcanimicrobiia > Vulcanimicrobiales > Vulcanimicrobiaceae > Rubrimentiphilum. The sequence goes on along the minus strand of JAAXMC010000134.1, from coordinate 28,390 downwards.
GAAGGCAAACTGATCGGCATTCTTCTCAACTCGGGCGGCATTTCGAACGAATTCTTGCGGATCGCGGATTTGGTCCGCAAGGATACCGGCTCGATCATGATCTCCGACGACGGTCCCGAGACGCTCGTCGATCGCTGCCTGGATCGCTATCGCAGCGAACCGATTCCAAGCTCGCAAGCCTTCGATCGCGCCGCAAAATCGGTCATGCCTCCGCCGCGCCCGCGCCTGCGCATCGTGCAGGAGCGGAGTGGCTGAACGTAAAGATTCTACGACGATCTCTTGCCTGTTCGGTGAGGTTTTTACGCGCATTTCCGCCGCCAAGATCGCCCCCACTTTTCTACTCGTATTGTTTGCCGCGTGTTCGTCGCAGGGCTTGCGTACGTACGCACCGCCGCACATGACGACCCCGCAATCCATCTCTCCCGCGTTGATTGCGCCGGCGCCGATGGCAAAGACGGCGATCCTTCCCTCGAGCGTAATGAACGTTCGGCCGCCAACAGCCATCCAGGGCCTAAATTGGACGCAGCTCCCCGGATCGGCCAGCGCGCTTGCCGCAGCGCCCGACGGGTCGCTCTGGGCCCTTTCGATCCAGCCTTCCGGCGCCGACAAGTACATCTGGCACTATTCCGGCGGAACCTGGACCAATATCAGCGGTTTGGCCGCGTATCTGGCCGTAGCCCCGAACGGCACGCTGTATGCGGTAAACTCCGGAGGCGGCACGTATTCCTACAGCGCCGGAACGTGGACCGCGCTGGGAGGCGGGGCCAGCGGGATCACGGCAGCGTCGCGCCCACGCGTACGATCTCCGGAAGCAACACCTTTTTGACCGCGAGCAGCGAAGGCATCGCAGTCGATTCGGCGGGCAACATCTACGTTTCGAACTGTCAGTCGCAGTACTCGATTTTCGTTTTCGCGGCCGGCGCAAACGGCAACGTCGCGCCGAGCAAGACCCTCAGCGGCGCGGCAACCGGCTTGAACTGCCCGCTGAAACCAGCCGTCTTCTAACCGACCGGCAGCGTGGCGCAGCTCACGTTTGTCGGCGCAGCCGGCACCGTCACCGGCAGCAAACATCTGCTCAGCAGCAACGGCAAGCGGATTTTCATCGACTGTGGACTCTTCCAGGGCACGCAGGACATCGTCGCACTCAACAGCGTTCCACTGCCGGTCCCGGCCGCGCAGATTGATGCGGTAGTCATTACGCACGGACACGTCGACCACATCGGCTATCTACCAAAACTCGTGCGCGACGGCTTTAAGGGTCCGATCTATGCGACGACTCCCACCCGCGCGCTGATGAACATCGTGCTCGAAGATGCAGCGCATCTGCAGCGCCATTTAAAAAAGCGCGGGTTTCACGAAGAACCGTACGCGCCGCCGCCATTTTATGACGAATCAAACGTGCAGCAAACGATTCAACAAACGCAAACCTTCGATCTCGAGAAGCCGTTTCAAGTCGCAGATTTTTCCGCGATCTATAAGAACGCGGCGCACATCATCGGATCGGCATTTGTGAGTATCCAAGTCGAAGGGAAGCGAATCACTTTCTCCGGCGATATCGGGCGCTACAACCGCACGCTACTCTACGACCCGACGCCGATGGGCGAGGCCGACGTGCTGGTTTGCGAGTCAACGTACGGCGACCGCGTCCATCCGCCCGACGCGCTGGCTCAACTGGGGCAAACGCTGGCGGCCGGCGTCGCGCGCGGCGGCGCCATCGTCATTCCGGCGTTCGCGGTCGAACGTTCGCAAGAGATTTTGCTCTCCATCGGCCAATTGCAGCGGCAACTTCTCGCGCTTGCCAACGTGCCGGTTTTCCTCGACAGCCCGATGGCCGCCCACGTCGATCAGCTCTTCAGTGATTATCCCGCCTGGCACAAACCGGTCGCGTTCGAAACGGACGGCAAACCGTTCGGGTGCAGCAATCTCACGGTTGCGATCGAAACCGAACAATCCAAAGCGATCGCTAACGTCAAGGGTCCGCACATCATCGTATCGGCCAGCGGCATGGCTGCCGGCGGGCGCGTGTTGCACCATCTGCACAACCATCTCTCGGATCCGAAGGCGACCATTCTCTTCGTGGGGTTCCAAGGCGCCGGCACGCTCGGTTTCCTCATAACCAACGGCGCGAAAACGGTGAGAATCTACGGCGACGTTCTCCCGGTGCGGGCTGCAACAGGTATTATTTCAGGCTATAGCGCCCATGCCGATCGCAACGAGATTCAACAGTGGCTCAACACGTGTACGAGCAAACCAACGTACTACGCAGTCCACGGCGATCCGGTTTCCGCGCAATCGTTATGCGATCTCGTCAAGATGAAATACGGCTGGGATGCGCACGTTGCGGCGCGCGGCACGACCGTTACCATCTGATGCGCGCACGGTCAGAGCGATTATTGATTCAATCGTGGCCTATTGTGTCATGGTGAGCGGGCGCCGTGAGGCGCCCCAGTCGAACCACGGCCGAGCGTAGTCGAGGCCCGCGGGGCGCTAACTAAGCAAAACCTTCGGCGGAATGAGCGAGAGCAATTCGCCGGTCATTGTCGAGGCGTCGGGCAGTTCAACGCACGCCAGTCCGCCCTTCTTGAGATCGATTCGCGCCTCTCCGACAAGCCGGCCGATCGTCCCGCTCATACCCGGCTCGTGGCCGACCAGCATGAGCGCCTTTGCATCGGCATGGTCTTGCAAGATTTCTTCCAATCCTGAAATATCGAAATCCCCTCCAAGTCTCTCGTCCGCTTTGACAGTCGCGCCCTTGAGCGCCGCCGCAACTATTTCCGCGGTTTCCCGCGCGCGAGCGAGCGGGCTCGTAAGGATCGCATCGAGACTGAGATCCAGCTTTCGGATCGCCTTGGCTTCGCGCGCCATACGCTCGCGTCCATCGTCGGTCAGCGGCCGATCGTAATCGTTGCCCTTCCACTCACCGGGGTCAGCCGCAGCGCCATGTCGCAAGAAATAGATCTTCACATCGAACCTGCCTTACTCGTGCGTCCACTCGAGCATTGGTTTCCATTGCGGTTTTGGAAAACGTTGCTTGCTCTTGATCGTGTCGACGTACTTGCGCTTGCCGCTGCGGTTGCCTTTGCCCATGAAAAGACCGCCGACGAGGCGATCTTCCCAAAAATAGAGCGCGCGGTACCATTTTTTCTCGTTGTCCACCATGAAGACGGTTTCGATGTCCTTGCGGTACTCGGGCGAGAGGCCGAATTGCGTGATCGTTTGCCCTTTGAAGAGCAAGCTCGAATACTCCGGAACGTCGTGATATTTCTCGCTGCCGCCCATCATGTTTTGCGCGACGACTTTGCCGTGCGCGCCCGCGTTGTTCCACGTTCCCATGCGGTAGCGCATTTCCAGAATCGGATCGTAGAAGTCCGCAATGTCGCCCGCGGCGAAAATGCCCTTGACATTGGTCTCTAAACCATCGTCGCACAAAATGCCGTTGGCACTCGTCTCGACGCCACTACCGTCGAGCACTTCGATGTTCATACGCAAACCCAAGCCGACGCCGTAACACTGCGCTTCGATCTCCGCGCCGTTTTTCGTGCGGATCTTCTTCACCACGCCGTTGTCGCGCACGAATTCGGTGATCTCATCGCCGTAGTGCATGTGCACGCCGTCGGTCTTGGCGGCTTCGTCGATCAAATTGCCGGCCACGTCGTCGAGCATGCGCGAAAGCGCGTACGGCCCGCGCATAATCCAATGCGTCTCGACCTTGCGCGACACGAACGCCTCGGCAAGTTCGTAGGCGATGAACGAGCCGCCGATCGCGACGCCCGCCTTGGCGGTCTCCAGCTCGTGCGAAATTGCCTTGGTGTCGCTCATATATTGAAAGTTGTAAACATTGGCGCCGTCGTAACCGGGCGCCGGATGCGGATTCGGCCGGCCGCCCGTCGCGACCAGCATCGCATCGTACGGATAGGACTTCCCCGCGGCTTCGATGACTCTCTCATCGGGTACGACGCGGTCGACGCGCGTCTCCAGGTGCAGCTCGATGCCGTGTTTTTCGTGCCACGCGAGATCGCGCATGATCACTTTTTGCTCGGTGACTTGTTTGCGCAGCATCGGCGGGAGCGCAATCCGGTTGTAGAGCGTGTACGGCTCGTCGGTAAAGAGCACGATCGAACACGAGGGATCGTGTTTGCGCAATTGCTCCGCGGCCGTGGTGCCCGCAAACCCGTTTCCGACAATCACATAACGCCGAGAATCTCCAACCGCACTCACGGAGGCCGCTTTTCGCCGCTCACGAAAACGCTCCCGTAGATGGAAGTTCGGCTGGTGCAATTGATGGCTTCGTTTATAACCGTAAGCGCCGATTACGCACTTGCGCGGCTGGAGTTCGCCCTGCGCGATCCGTCGGCGCCCGCGCCGCCGATCATCGAGCGCCTGCCCGATGCCTCCGAGGAGTCGCTGCGCAGCCGCTGGCCCGAAATCGAGACGCAATTGGATGCCGCCCTCGCTTACGCGAAACACCTTCCCCCTTCGCACAGTAACGACGATGAGAAAGGCGCCGGCGGCTGGCTGCGGCGTACGGTCCGGGAGATGGACCAATACGCGCGCGCCATTCGCTGGGTGCTTACGGTGACAGAACGATGAACGACGAAAACCTGGAAAAAGCCAAACAACGCGTGAAAGAAGCGCTCGATCAGACCAAGCCTCAGCTGGAAGAAGCTGCGAACCAGCTGACCAAGCTCTTCAAGATCGGCGCTTCCAAGGCGAAAGAAGCCGCGGACGCCGCCCAGCGCGCGGTTCGCGACGATATCAACAAACGATCTTAACGCGCTACTGCGTAAAGACTGAGCGCAACACGAAATAGCCCGGGACGTTTTCACAGAACGCCTTGCCCGGCGAATATTTCGCTTTGCGAGCTTCATCTACCACAGCCTGATCCAGCATTGGCGTGCCGATCGGCTCCCACACCCACGCGTCCACAACGCTGGCGTCCCGATCGACCGCAACCACAACGACCGTTACGCCCGTCGGCCGCGCGCTGGGATCGTCGCGCCCGAGAATTGCCGGATAGTGAAACGGTCCCGCCTTGATGACCCGTACATCGTCAAACGGTTCGCTGCACGTCGCCCGGATCGGCGCCGCAATCGGTAGCGCGGACAATTGTACCGGCGTTTTGGAAAGTGGCGGCATCGGACGCGCGGCATTCTGTTTGTCCTTGGGTGAGAACGGCGTCGGCGAACACGCGACCAAACCAAAACGATCCCAGTTTAAAAACGTATCGCCTTTGGCCACGGCTTGCGCGACATACGCATAGAGCACGGGCGCCGCAACGGGAAGTTTCACGACGATATCTTCGGTGAGATAATCTTCGTGGCTGAACGGAAAACCTTGGTCGTTGTACGATTGTTCCACCAGTTTGAACGCCAGGTTCTCGAACGCCGCCGCGTACCAGCCCTTTGCCGTTTGCAGACGGACGACGCCGCTCACGCTGCGCGAGCTGATTGCGCCCAGGCGAAAACGCACCGAGTTCGGATCAACCGCTATCGGCGCGCTGACCAAAGCGGCCGGGCAGAACTCCGCCGCAGCTTGCGCGCGTGCCCCAGCGAGCAACGCAAGCGTAACAAAAACTCCAAGTGCAGCTGAGCGGCCCACCCTCCCGACTTTCGTTGCGGCCGCAGGATTTGCTCTTGAACGCACGCGAGTGACTCGTATGAAACCTCTCCCGTTCCTCAGCAATCTCTACCGGCATTTTCCGTGGGTGAATCAGCCCAAACCCGAATTCGGCGTCGCGATCGGCGTCAACCTTGGCTACAGTTTGGCAAATGATCAAGCTAAAGTGGAGCAAATTGCGGCCCTTGGCGTTACCTGGGTGCGTATGGTGATTGCCTGGGACTGGATAGAACCACAGCGCGGCGCCTATGATTGGGCGGGCTTTCTCGGCGCGGTTGATGCCTTCAATAATAGCGGCCTCTCCGTACTGCTGGTAACTGCGCGAACCATGAACCCCGTTTACAACGATCCGTCCTATCCCGACCCGCCGGATCTCGGCGGCCTGCACGTGCCGGTGACACAAACCGAAATAAACGATTATGCAAATTTCCACGCACTGGCTGCCAAGATGCTCGGAAATCGTTCGGTTATGTACGAGCTCTGCAACGAAAGCTACTGGATCGGTTACACGGGGACACAATACGCCGCCCTCATGAAAGCAACGGCCCCGCCAATTCGCGCGAATTACTCGGGCAGCAACCGAAAGTGCACGATTCTCGGCACCGGCATCGTGATGGATCACATGCAGTTTGTGCAAGACTGCATCGACGCCGGCGCATTCGATTACTTGGACGGATGCGCGGTTCATCCGTACGGTTACGGCCAGCCCGGTTCGGCTTTTCGACCGATGAGTCAGCTGGCTTCAGATTACGCTACGTTGCGGGCGATGTTCGCTCCGCGTTATCCCGCCATGCCAATCTATGCAACCGAACTAGGTTACTCGACATCCGGAGATCTAAATTGGGATGCGTTTACGCCTGCCGATCAAGCAAAGGTGTTGCAGCAGCACCTCACTATCGATCGCAGCGCCGGCATTCCGCTCACCATTTGGTACGAGTATTCCGACAACGCGCAGGCGGGCGCAACCCACGAACAGGGATTCGGCCTCGTCGATTCGAGTTATGTACCGAAGCCTTCGTACACTGCCTTGCAGCGCTTTCTGCGGCCCTGGCAGTGGCCGCCCTGGCCACCCAAACGTCGGAGCGCGGGACTAAAAGTGCCCGGCGCTTAACGAGCAGTACGATTCGCTCATGACCGCAAAACCAAGCGCTGAATCGAAGTTCGAACGCCAGGGATTAACCGACGAGCAACTCGTCGCGATGCTGCGCGTCATGATTTTGCATCGCACGCTCGAGAACCGCGGTTTCGCGCTCAACCGCCAAGGAAAAATTCCGTTCGCATCAGCCAGCGAAGGACACGAAGCGGTGCAAGCCGGCGCGGCGATGGCGTTCGTGCGCGGCAAGGATATTCTCGTTCCCTATTATCGCGATCTGGGTTTGGATCTCGGCATCGGCCTGACGTCGTATGAAGTGATGCTCTCGCTGTTCGCGCGCATCGACGATCACAGCGGCGGCCGGCAGTTTCCGCACCATTATGCCAGCAAGAAGCTGGGGCTGTACACAATTAGTTCGGTCATCGCGGCGCAGACCTCGCACGCCGTCGGCGCGGCATACGCGCTGAAACTCGGCAAAGAACACGGGCGCGCGGTCTTGACGACCTTCGGCGACGGCGCAACCAGCGAAGGCGAGTGGCACGAATCGGTAAACTTCGCCGCGATCCACACGTTGCCGATCGTTTTCCTGTGCGAAAACAACGAATGGGCGATCAGCACGCCGCTCTCGGCGCAAATGGGGCAGCCGGATGTGTACAAGCGCGCGGAAGGCTACGGCATGCCGGGCGTGGTTGCGGACGGTTTCGATCCGATCGCGTGCTACGCGGTTACAAAGGAAGCGATGGACCGCGCGCGCCACGGCGGCGGCCCGACGCTGGTCGAGGCCAAGTGCTACCGCTTCCTATCGCACACCACCGACGACGACGACCGTAGCTACCGCTCGCGCGAAGAGGTCGCGGAACGGCGCAAGGACGACCCGGTGCCCAAATTCGAGCGGCTGCTGGTGGAGCAAGGCGTGCTCACGCCAGGGGCTTTGGACGAGCTCAAGGCCTCGATTCTGGCCGAGACCAACGAGGCGACCGACCGGGCCGAGGCGGTCCCGTACCCTCGCCCCGAGGACCTGTTCAGCCGGCTCTACGAGGGTCCGTGGGAGCCCTGGCAATAAGGTAGGCTCGATGGCCAACATCCCCACGCAGGTACGCAAGTCACTCGAACGCCACGGCCTTTCCGACGAGCAACTGAGGACGATTTTCCGCACGATGCTGCTGCAACGGCAGCTCGACAACCGCGGCTTTCAGCTCAATCGTCAGGGAAAAGTTCCGTTTGCGCTCGGCAGCGAGGGCCACGAAGCGCTGCAAGCCGGCGCGGCGATGGCGTTTAACCGCGGCAAAGATATTCTCGCGCCGTACTATCGCGATTTGGGGTTGTCGATCGGCATCGGGTTAACGCCGTACGAAATCATGCTCTCGATCTTCGCGCGCGCGGCCGATCACAACGGCGGCCGGCAATTTCCCAATCACTATTCTTCCAAGCGTGCCGGGCTGATGTCGTTTTCGTCGATTCTGGCCGCGCATATTCCGCACGCCGTCGGCGCGGCATATGCTTTGAAGTATCGGAAAGAAGCCGGACGCGCGGTTTTGGTGACGTTCGGCGACGGCACGACCAGCGAAGGCGAGTGGCACGAGTCGATGAACTTCGCGGCCGTTCACAAACTGCCGATCGTCTTCTTGTGTGAAAACAACCAGTGGGCGATTTCCACACCGCTCTCGCTGCAAATGGGACAGCCGAACATTTACAAGCGCGCCGAAGGCTACGGCATGCCGGGCGAACAGTTCGACGGCTTCGATCCGCTGGCAACCTACGATGCGTGCTCGCGCGCGATGGAGCGCGCCCGCAACGGCGGCGGGCCGACGCTGCTCGAAGGCGTCTGCTATCGCTTTCTCGCGCACTCGACCGACGACAACGATTTAACGTACCGGACGCGCGAGGATGTCAGCGAACGTCGCAAAGATGACCCGGTTCCGCGCTTTGAAAACTTATTGGTCGAATCGGGCATCATGACCGGCGAGCAAGTCGCCGCGATGAAGCAAGATGTGCTGCACGAAACCAACGAAGCGACCGACAAAGCCGAAGCGATGCCGTTTCCGACCGCGGACGATCTTTACAAGCATGTTTACGAAGGAGCCTGGGAACCGTGGCAGTAGCGACCTCTTCCTCGCAAGTGCTCAACAACGTCGAGGCGGTGCGCGCGACGCTCTACGAAGCGTTGAAGAACGACGACAAGGTTGTGATTTTAGGCGAAGACGTCGGCAGCCGCGGCAACGTCTTCTTAATCACCAAAGATTTCGTCAAAGAGTTTGGAACCGAGCGCATCATCGACACGCCGATCGCCGAGGCGTCGATCGTCGGCATCGCGGTCGGTATGGCGATGGAAGGCTTGCGCCCGATTGCCGAGATTCAATTCGCCGACTTTATCTATCCGTCGTTCAATCAAATCGTCGGTGAAGCGGCCAAGACACGCTATCGCTCCAACGGTGAGTATACGTGTCCGATGGTTATCCGCACGCCCTACGGCGGCGGCGTGCGCGGCGCGCTCTCGCACTCGGTTTCGGTTGAAGCGCTCTTCTATCACGTGCCGGGGTTAAAAATTGTCGTGCCGTCATTTCCAGCCGACGTCAAAGGCTTGCTCAACGCCGCGATCGACGATCCCGATCCGGTGCTCTTTCTCGAGCACAAGAAAACCTATCGCCTGATTAAAGGCGAAGTGCCCGACGGTCATTACGTCATTCCGATCGGCAAAGCCGATGTCAAAAAGGAAGGCTCGCAGCTGAGCGTCGTTTCGTACGGATTGTACGTGCACTGGGCGCTCGAAGCCGCGAATCAACTCGAGAACGAAGGCATGTCGGTCGAAGTGATCGACCTGCGTTCGGTTCGTCCGATGGATCGCACGGCGATTCTGCAAAGCGTGCGCAAGACGCGCAAACTCCTGATCATTCACGAGGACAACAAATTCGGCGGCATCGGCGCCGAGATCAGCGCGATGGTTGCCGAGGAAGCGCTCTTCGATCTCGACGCGCCGATTCGCCGGCTCGCCGCGCCTGACGTTCCCGCGATGGGCTACGCGATGCCGCTCGAAGAAGCGTATATGAGCTCGCCCGCCAAAATGGCCGACGCGATGCGCGAGATGGTGAAATTCTAATGGCCACAACGATCACGATGCCCCAACTCGGCGAAACGGTTACCGAAGGCACCGTCGAGCGCTGGCTGAAAAAAGCCGGCGACCCGGTCGAAAAATACGAAGCCTTCCTCGAGGTTTCGACCGACAAGGTCAACTCGGAAGTTCCATCACCCATCACCGGCACGATTCGTGAACTGCTCGTGCAAGAGGGCACAACCGTCCCGACGGGCACACCAATCGCTGTGATCGACGAAGTTGGCGCCGCGAGCAAATCCGCACCGGCGGCAAAGCCCGTGGAAACCGCCGAAACAAAAGCCGATCGTGATACTGCACCACCCAAGTCGCGCGACGCGATGGCGGAGAGCGCGAACCTGGAACCGGTTCCCGGCTTTAACCTTCCGCAACTCGAGGTCAAATCGGCTGCTGCCTCCAGCGGTACGCCCACGATGGTTCCGCCGCGCAGCAACGGACAGCGTGAGGAAGCCGCACTGCGCGGCGTCTCGCCGGCCGTTCGCCGCTTAGCGCGAGAGCACCATATCGACGTGCGGAACGTTCGAGGCTCCGGCGCGAACGGGCGTGTCACCGCCGACGACGTGCTGGCCGCGGCGAAACTCACGCCGAGCGCCGCAACCGCACCGCCCGAAGCGCCGCGTGCGCCGTCCAAGCCCGGGCCGGGCAATACGAGCACGTATGCCGATCCGATTCCCGGTACAACCATTCACCTCAGCAGCATGCGCCGCATTATTGCAGAGCGCATGGTCGAATCGCGCAAGACCGCGCCGCATGCGTGGTCGATGGTCGAAGTGGACGTCACCAACGTCTGGGAATGGCGTAAGCGACAAGATGACCGCTTTGAGCGCGACACCGGCGTAAAACTCACGCTTCTGCCGTTCTTCATTCGCGCGGTAGTCGAATCGCTGGCTGCGTTTCCGTTGATGAACTCGAAGTTCTTGACCGAAGGCCCGTCGATTCACGTCGAAAAAGACGTCAATATCGGCATCGCGATCGGCTTGCCGGCAAATCTCGTCGTGCCCGTCATCAAACATGCCGACAAACTTTCGATCAAAGGCATCGCGCTCGCGGCCGGCGACCTCATCGAACGCGCGCGCAAGAACAAACTTTCGACCGACGATCTGAAAGAGGGTACGTTCACCGTTAACAATACGGGTGCAAACGGCTCGTTTGCCTCGGCGCCGATCATCAATGCGGGCCAAGCGGGCATCGTCACGATGGAAACCGTCGTCAAACGTCCGATGGTGCAAGACGACGATTCGATTGCGATCCGCTTCATGATGAACTCGTGCTTGTCGTTGGATCACCGCGTCGTTGACGGCTACGTCGCCAGTGGTTTCCTAGCGGATCTCAAGAAGCGGCTTGAATCAATGGGTCCCCGCGGCGCCCTCTAGCCGCAGGGCTGGACAAGCTAATGTGTCATGGTGAGCGGCGTTCGCTATGCGAACGCCAGTCGAACCACGCCCGAGCAGCGTGCCGCAGGCACGCGTGACGAGGGCCGCACGCGGAGAGCCTCAAGATAGGAACCTTATCGATCCGATTGCGCCGCCAATCGCCCGTTGCGTGGCCTCCTTCAAATCATGGGCATTCATGCGAAGCACGGAGTCATCAAAAAAATGTAGATTCGCCGGCATCTCTTGGTTCGTTATCAAGCCGGAGATCTCATAACCCTCAAGACGCTGCGAGGGGACAACAAACGGCCAATCCACGCCGTCAAGATGAGCCATCTTGTCGAGTCGTATTATGAAGTAGTCACTCTTGCTGAATGCGACTGTTCCCTCGAAAGATGAAATCCCCTGATTCTCTTCATGGAACCCCCACGGATCGGAAACTGTCACAACTATGCGCTTACCGGTCATCTTGTCGCTTCGGTTCGAGTCCGTAGCCTGCGGCCCTCGTCATGCGCACCAATGGTGCGCTGCTCGGGCGTCCTTCGACAGGCTCAGGATGACATATTATAAAAGACCAAAGGCCGTTCATGCAAATTCGTAAGAGCTTCCGTTTCGAGGCCGCACACACACTGCCGTTCCATCAGGGCAAGTGCGCGCGTCCGCATGGACATTCGTACCGCTTGGAAGTCGCCGTAAGCGGCCCGCTGCAAACCGAAGGCGCGGCGCGCGGAATGATTGAGGATTTCGACGTGCTCAAGGCAATCGTCGATCGGCACGTCATCGATGCGCTCGACCACACTTCACTCAACGATACGATCGAGAATCCCACGTGCGAACTCATCGTCACGTGGATTTGGCATCGCTTGCATCCGGTGCTGCCGGCGCTCGATGAACTCGTTCTGTGGGAAACCGATACGGCGCGCGCGATTTTACGCAAGAGCGACTTCTCATAATGCTGCAGCTGGCGGAGGTCTTCTACAGCATCCAAGGCGAAGGCGAGCACACCGGCAAACCCGCGGTCTTCGTGCGCCTGGCCGGATGCAATCTCTCCTGCGATTTTTGCGACACCGATTACTCTTTGAAATTTTTCTCAACCATCGACCAGGTCGTCGCCAAAGTGCGCGAGCTCGGCCAGGATTGCCCGATGGTCGTGCTGACCGGGGGCGAACCGCTCGCGCAACGCGAGGCGCTGGAACTGATCGAAGCGCTGCGACGCGACGGACGCCGCGTGCACATCGAATCCAACGGAACGATCGCCACCGAGCTCCCCGACGACGTCTGGCTCACCGTCTCGCCCAAAGAACGCGTTGACGCGCGCATGGCGAAGCGCGCCAATGAAGTGAAATTGATCGTTGACGAGCGCGTGCCGGAAAACTGGCTCGCACTCTTCGCGGATAAAGAGACCGTGTTGCTGCAGCCCGAGGGCAACAAGCCCAAGAACGTGGCGCTGGCGCTCGAATATGCAAAAGCGCATCCGGGCCGTTTCCGCCTCTCCCTGCAAACGCATAAGTTCATCGGTGTGCCGTGATTTTGGTTACGTGCGCGGTCAACAAAGAGTTGGCGTTCTTTGAGTCGCAGCCGCACGTCGAAATGCTCGTGACCGGCGTTGGCCCCGTCGAAGCGGCCGCTTCGGTTTCGCGCGCGCTCGCGCAGAGCCGCCCCGAGCTGGTCATTAACGCGGGCCTAGCCGGCGCATTCAAAGATTGCGCCGATATCGGCGAAGGCGTCGTGGTTTCCGACGATTCGTTGGCGCTGTGCCTGGAAACCGGCGCGCCGATCGACCTGCCGGATAGCGCCGGCGTGGTCGATCGCGCGAGCTCCGATCTCGCGCTAGTAGATCGGCTAGTGGAACTCGGATTTCGCAGCGTGCGCGGCGTGACCGTCACGCAAGTCACCGCGCTGGACGGAACAGCAGCTCGCCTTGCTTCGCAAGGCGTGGGTGTGGAAACGATGGAGGGCTTCGCAGTGCTGCGCGCCGCCGAAATCGCGGGCGTGCCGGCCATCGAAGTCCGGGGTATATCCAATTTCGCCGGCGATTGCGGCCGCAGCGGCTGGGATTTTGAAGCCGGCGCACGCGGCCTAGAGCGCGTTTTGAACGCACTGCTTTCACTTGTCGGAACGAAAGATGGATAACAAAACACTTACACTCGCGTACTCGCCATGCCCCAACGACACATACATCTTTGCAGCGCTGGCCAATGGCCTGATCGAAGATGCGCCGCCGATTACCGTGCAGCTCGAAGACATTGAGAACCTCAATAACTCCGCGCTGAAAGGTGACTACGAACTGACGAAAGTCAGTTACGCCGTTGTGCCGGACTTACTGGAAAACTACCGCGTCTTGCGCGCGGGCGGCGCGCTGGGGCACGCGTGCGGTCCGCTGGTCGTGGCGAAACCCGGCGCCGGCAAGGCTCTAAAAGATTTCGAAGGCAAGGTGATCGCCATTCCGGGCGAGCGCACGACGGCGTTCATGCTGTTGAGCCTGGCGATGGGCTCGGGCAAGCGGCCCCAAACGCTCGCGATGCGCTTCGATAAGATCGTGGATGCGGTTGCGGACGGAACCGTCGACGCCGGGCTCATCATCCACGAATCGCGCTTCACGTACAAAGACGAAGGGCTGGTCAGCGTTGCCGACCTGGGCGAATGGTGGGACCAAGAGACCGGCGGGATGCCGGTGCCGCTCGGCGCGATCATGGTGCGTAACGATCTCGCAGAACGAACCAAAGAAGTCAACGATGCAATTCGCCGCAGTTTGAAGTATGCGCGCGAGCACGAGGACGAGGTCATGAAGTACGTGCACGAGCACGCGCAATCAATGGATGAAACCGTCATGCGCAAGCACATCGATACCTACGTGAACGAGTTTACCGACGACATCGGCGACGAAGGCATTGCGGCCGTGAAAGAACTCTTCCGCCGGGCGCGCGAGCAAGGGATCATCCCCAAGCAAGTCGAGGCTGTTTTTGCTTAAACTCCCGTTCGCCGCGGTGCTCGCCGCCGTCTTACTCGCCACGACGCCGCCGCCCGCGCGCGTCACCCTCGGCGATGAAGTCTTCTTGCAAAGCGCGTGGCATGATCTCGCCGGCAAATGCGTCGGCGTCATTACCAACCAAACCGGCGTCACCTCGCGTCTGGTGAACATCGTCGACGCAATCAGAGCAAACGGGGCGATTTGCATAAAAGCCATCTACTCACCCGAGCACGGCTTGCGCGGCGATCGTCCCGCGGGCGCTTATGTCGCATCTTACACCGATGCGCGCACCGGTTTGCCGGTGTACAGCTTGTACGGCGATCAGCGCCATCCCACGGCGCAGATGCTCGACGGCGTGGACGTTCTGCTCTTCGACATCCAAGATGTCGGCGCGCGTACCTACACCTATGTTTCGACGATGGCCTACGCCATGCAAGCCGCCAAAGAATTCGGTAAAGAGATTTGGGTGCTCGATCGGCCCGATCCGATCGGCGGCGCGATGGTCGAAGGCCCAGTGCTCGATCCGAAATTCAAGTCGTTCATCGGCCTCTATCCGATCCCGATGCGCCACGGCATGACGGTCGGCGAACTCGCGCGCCTCTTCAATAATCAATTCGGCATCGGCGCGAATCTGCGCGTCATAAAGATGCAAGGTTGGCGGCGCTCGATGCTGTGGCCCGATACCGGCTTGCAGTGGGTGCAAACCTCGCCCAACATTCCGGAATGGAGCACCGCCGAAGTCTATCCGTGCACCGGCCTCACCGACGGCATCGGGCTCAATGGCGGCATCGGCACGACGAAGCCGTTCAAGTACATCGGCGGGCAAGACGTCGATGCGTACGGTCTCGCAAGCGAACTCAACGCGCGCAATATTCCGGGCGTGTATTTCCGGCCCGCGTACTGGTCGCCGCTTTTCGGTCCGCTAACCGGCAAGCAAATCGCGGGCGTCGAGCTCGACGTCTTCGATCCCAAAGTCTTTCCGTCGGTGCACACGGCGGTCGAAATTGCTACGGCGGTCCGCAAGGTTTCGCCGGGTTCGCTCAACGTCAGCGTTAAGTCCACCGCGACCGACTGGGGCACCGATACATTTGCAACCGCGCTGCAAGCGGGCCGCTCTGCCCAAGAGATCGAGGCGCAATGGACGCCGGCCCTGCGGCGCTTTCTCGCCATCCGGCAGAAGTATTTGCTCTACCGTTGAAACGCTAGCCGATGCTCAAGCAGCGGCTCATTGAAGCGCTCGGCGCGGATGCCGTGAAGACCGAGGCCGAGGATCTTGCAGTCTATGCATTCGATGCGTACTCGCAAGGCGTTGTGCCCGCGGCGGTCGTGCTGCCCGCATCTACGCGCGAAGTAGCCGCCGCGGTAAAGATCGCGAAGGATTGCGACGAGCCGATCATTCCGCGCGGCGCCGGCACCGGGTTGTGCGGCGGAGCGATTCCGGCGCGCGGCGGCGTCGTCTTCTCTTTCGCCCGCATGAACCGCGTGCTCGAAGTAGATGTTCGCAACCGGCGAGCGCACGTGCAGCCGGGCCTCATAAACCTCGACCTTTCCAAGCACGTCGCAGCGGCCGGGCTCTTCTACGCGCCCGATCCTTCGTCGCAAAAAGTTTCCACCATCGGCGGCAACATCGGCACCAACGCCGGCGGTCCGCACTGTCTCTCATACGGGACGACGGTCAATCACATACTCGAACTCGAGATCGTCGATGAAAACGGCGACGTAATGACCACGTCGCTCGACGATATCGGCTACGACCTCACCGGCGTGCTCGTCGGCAGCGAAGGTACGCTTGCGATCGTGACTTCGGCTTGGGTGCGTTTGCTGCGCCAGCCGGAAACGGTGCGCGTGTGGCTGGCGGCGTTCGACGACGTAAATGCAGCGTCGGCCGCAGTCACCGGAATCATCGGCGCCGGCATCATTCCGACCGCGCTCGAGATGATGGACCACGTTATGCTGCCGGCGATTGAAGCGGCGTTTCATGCAGGCTATCCGACCGATGCAGCGGCCGTGCTCTTAATTGAAAGCGCCGGTTTCGAAGACGAGATGAATCTGCACGAGACCCAGATGCGCCGCATCATGAAAGAGAATGGCGCAACCACCTGGCGGGCGGCGAAATCCGAAGCCGAACGCGATGCGCTGTGGGCCGGGCGCAAAGGCGCGCTCGGCGCGACCGGGCGTATCGCGCCGAACTATTATATTCAAGACGTCGTCGTGCCGCGCACCAAACTGCCGCAAGCGCTGCAAGCCGTCGGAGAAGCGTGCGGCTCGCGCGGGATCATCGCCGGCAACGTGTTTCACGCCGGCGACGGTAACTTGCATCCGCTGCTGATGTACGATCGCGGCGATAGCAAGCAGGTTGCCGCCGTCATCGAAGCGGGCAACGAGATTCTGGAAGCGGCGGTCGACCTCGGCGGGACGATCAGCGGCGAGCACGGCATCGGCTACGAGAAACGCGACACGCTCACGCGCATCTTCTCGACCGACGACCTGGCGACGATGTCGCGCGTGCGCGAGGTATTCGATCCCAAACGCGTGCTTAACCCCGAAAAGATTTTTCCCGCCGGCGTCGGCTGCGCCGAAGTGAAGTGACCGTCGACGAACTGCGCGAGACCCTCGCGCGCTGCGACCGCGATGGCTTGAAAGTTTCGATCGAGGGCGGCAAGACGCTCGCCGGGATGGGTCCGGCGTTGCCGCGCGCCGACATCTCGCTGATAACCACGGGCCTCAGCGCAATCCTCGCGCACGAATATCACGATCTGACGTGCTCGGCGCAAAGCGGCATCCGCGTCGCGGCGCTGAATGCCGCGCTCGGGAAGCACGGACAATTCATTCCGATCGATGTACCGCAGCGCAAGAAAGCGACCATCGGCGGTTCGTTGGCGGCGGGCTGGCCCGGACCGCGGCGGCATTTTTACGGACGCGCGCGCGACTTCGTGATCGGCTCGCAAGTCGCGCTCGCGGATGGGACCCTCGCAAACTCCGGCGGCATGGTCGTAAAAAACGTAAGCGGCTACGACATGAGCAAACTCTACATCGGTTCGTTTGGAACGCTCGCAGTTTTTACGCACCTCAATTTTAAAACGCTACCGGTTCCGAAGAAACGCCGTGCGCTCATTGCACCGCTGCCCGAAGCCACGCGCCCGCGCGCGATTGCGCAGATAGCCTCGCTGGCGGTTACTCCCGCAGCAGCGTTTTGCGTTGAAGGTTTCGGCAAAAACATCGACGGCGCGGATGACATCGACGGCCGCGTGCTGCTCTATTTTGAAGGCACCGAAGAGCTGCTCGAGCGCGCGACCCTCGACGCGCGTTCAGCGCTCGGGAAGGCGGGCGTGCCGGAGACGACGATCGTAGACACCGGCGCTGCCGAAAGTTTCGACCGTACGCTCGATGCGTGCATCGCCAACAAGCGCGGCCGCTCGATCACCTATCGTTTGTTCGGGCCTCCCGGAACGGCTGAGGAGCGGGCCGAGCGGCTGCGCGACGCGTGCAACCGCCACGAGTTGTTTACGGACGTGCTACTCGACGTGATGAACGGCGACGTTTTCGTGCGCGCGAGCGAGCGCGACGCGCGGCGGTTCGCCGATAAAATCGAACCCTGTCACCTCGAGCTGCGCGAGCTCGAGCCGCGGTGTGCGATCGTGGCCAGCGATGCTGCGGTGCGCGCGCCCTTCGAACCATGGGGCGCGGTCCCGCCGGCCATCGACAAAATGCGCGCGATGAAGGCGCGCTTCGACCCTCATGGAACGCTAAACCCCGGGAGATTTATAGGCGGAATCTGATGCGCATCGCCGTCTTCGGCGCTAGCGGCTTTGTCGGCAGCCACCTGGTGGCCGCCTTACAAGCGCGCGGCGACGAGGTGCGGACCGGTTCGATGCGCGAACCGCATGCCGCCGCAGCCGCGGCCGGCGCTACCGACGTGGTCGTCAATCTTGCGGGCGAACCGATCGCGCAGCGGTGGAACGGAGAAGTCAAACAGCGCATCCGTGAAAGCCGCACGACGCTTCCTTCGAAATTCTTCGACGCGCTCGCGCACGTGGAGCCGAAGCCGCAAGCCTACGTCTCGGCTTCCGCCATCGGCTATTACGGAACCAGCGAAGACGCCTCGTTTACCGAAAGCAGCCCGCCCGGCATGGATTTTCTGGCGCAGGTGTGTGTGGAGTGGGAAAACGTCGCGCAGCGTGGCCGCGACTATGGCATGCGGGTTGCCTGCGTGCGCAATGGCCTCGCGCTCGGGCGTGACGGCGGCGTGCTCGCGAAGATTCTGCCCGTCTTCAAAACCGGGACGGGCGGACGGCTGGGAACCGGCAAGCAATGGTATTCGTGGATTCACATCGACGATCTCGTCGGCATCTACATTCTCGCCATCGACAGACTAGCCGGCGCGATCGACGGAACGTCGCCCAATCCGGTGCGCAACAAAGATTTCACCGAAATGCTCGCAAAGGCGCTTCACCGCCCCGCCGCATTGCCGGTTCCGAAATTTGCACTGAAAATGATGCTGGGCGAGGGCGCGGAGATGGCCTTGCAAGGCCAGCGCGTCCTTCCGGAGCGCGCGCAGGCGGAAGGCTTTATGTTCAAGTATCCGACATTAGAGTCGGCAATATCGAATTTACTGTCATAGGAGCATTTATGAAGCACGTGATCTCAGCCATGATCGTTCTCGCCGTAGCGAGTTTAGCGATTTTGCCCGCGAACGCGTATCCCGGGCCGACGAAGATCGTAAATTACGCCGCGGCCGGTATGAAAGGCAAAGCGGTAAAAGGCTCTTGCTGGACGAGCTCCATTGCCTCGACACGCAGCGATGCGTTCCGCTGCATGGTCGGCAATTCGATCATGGATCCGTGCTTCAAGGTTTCGAGTAAGGTTGTCGCCTGCCCACAGAATGTCACAGCGAACACCGGCACGGTAATCAATCTCACCAAACCGCTTCCGCAGCCAAACGCGAAAAGCGCCGCCAAGCCTTGGACATTTCTGATCGCGGGCGGCGGCGGCATTACGTGCAATGCCGGCACTGGCACGGTTATCGGAAATTATCCGTACTATTGCAGTGGCAGCCTCGTCTGCTCGGTTCCGGCCGCTTCAACGAAATGGCCCGCAACCTACATGTCCACATGCGGCACGCCGAGCGGCCCGATGACCGTAAAGGGCGCGCGCCCAATGTTCGTAACGACGATCTGGCAGTAGTTAGGCGATCGCTTCTTCGATCGGAAACTCGAGCGCTTCGAGAAATTTCTCCGCGTCCATCGCCGCACGGCAGCCCGCGCCCGCGGCGGTGACGGCTTGTTTGTAACGAAGATCGTTGACGTCGCCGGCCACAAAGACGCCTTCGACGTTCGTGGACACGCCGTCGGGCGAAGCGATGTACCCCATCGCGTCCAAATCCAGTTGTCCCTTGAAGATCGCCGTATTCGGATCGTGCCCGATCGCAATAAAGAGCGCATCCGCCTCGAGCTCGGAACGGGTGCCATCGACGGTGTTGCGCAATTTGAGCGCGCGCAGTTTGTCATCGCCGATCGCTTCTTCCACCGCCGTATTCCAGACGAACGAGATTTTCTCGTGCGAAAACGCGCGGTCGGCCATGATTTTGCTCGCGCGCAGCGTGTCGCGCCGGTGAACGACCGTCACTTTATAGCCGAAACGCGTTAAGAACAGCGCTTCCTCCATCGCGGAATCGCCGCCGCCGACCACGACGATGTGTTTCTCGCGGAAGAATGCGCCATCGCAGGTCGCGCACGTCGAGACGCCGCGCCCGCGCAGTTTTTCTTCGCCGGGAATGTTGAGCCAGCGCGCGTCCGCGCCGGTCGCGACAATCACGCTCTTGGTTTTGAATTCGGCTTCGGCCGTGCGCACCAAGAGCGGCTGTTTGTTGAAATCGACAGCGGTGACGTCCACATTTTCAATGCGCGCGCCAAACCGCTCGGCTTGCTCGCGAAACTTGATCATCAAATCGGGGCCCATGATGCCGTCGGGAAAACCCGGATAATTCTCGACGTCGGTCGTCAGCATCAGCTGCCCGCCGTACATGCCGCCGGCCAGCACCAGCGGCCGCAGGTTAGCCCGCGCTGCATAAATGGCAGCGGTCAACCCGGCGGGGCCGGAGCCGATGATGATGACGTGTTCCATGCCGCTCGTTTCGACCGGCCGGCGACCGCCTCCGGTTGCGACGGGCCGCGGCGGCCGGGGCGCAGAAGCCGATTTTGATGCCGCTCGAGGACCAATTCTGCGACATTCTGACCAAGGCGATGCGGGGAACCGGAGCGAGCGCCGCGGCGCTGGCCCGCGCCACCGGCCTGCAAGCCAGCGAGATAGACGCGTGGCGGCGCGGCCGCGGCGTACCGGCCGACGAGCAAGCCCGCGCGTTGGCGGCGCCGCTAAAACTCGATCCTAGTAAACTTGCCGACGCCGCCGCGGAGCGGTGGCATCCAGATCCGATCGCGCTGCCCGACGTGCGTCATCATCCGCAGCATCCGCATCCGAGCAACGGGTACGTGTTTTTCTTGGACGGCGGAAAACGCGCGGCGCTCGTCGATCCGGCCGGCGTTCCCGGCAACCTGCTGCGCATTTTGCGCGACGGCGCCTACCATCTCGAATACATTTTCGTCACGCACAAGCACGCCGATCATTGCGACGCGACGGCCGACGTCGCGGCGAGTTTCCCAAAAGCAAAAATCGTGATGCACCGCGCCGACGTCCAAGCGATCGGATCGCTCGCAGGCTCAGCGTTATTAGTGAAAGACGGCGAAGAAGTTCCGTTCGGCGACATGCGCATCCGGCTGCTGCACACGCCCGGACACACCGACGGCTCGTCGTCGTATCTCTTTAAATCCACGCTCTTTACCGGCGATACGCTTTTCGCGGGCAGCGTCGGCGGTGCTTACGGAGACGCTTCGACGTACGCGGATATTCTCAACAGCGTGCGCTCGAAGATCTTCACTCTACCGGAAGACACCGTCCTCATGCCGGGGCACGGTCCGCCGAGCAAAGTCGCATGGGAGAAAGAACACAACCCGTTCTTTTAACGGGATGATGCGCGAGCCGCAACGCCTCCGTCTGCGCGAATGACCGCGTGGGCGTGAGCGGCAGCCTTCGGATCGGTTCGAATCAAGCTAAACTCTAAGCGCGCTTTGCCGTTGCCATCCAGCGTTACGATAGTATGGAACGGCGCGCACAGACGCGCCGTGCAGAACGCGGCCACCCAGCCTTTACCTACGCCATCCGCGCGCAGGTCGACACGCACATTAGGCGCACCGCGTAGATTTAAGGCCCAGGAAGTTTCGTAGTTGCCCGCCGGCGCCGTCGGCAGCGACGGCCCCTTCCACGGGGAGAGCAGCACGGTAACCAGCGCGAGTACGATCATGCGCGCAGCTTATACCCAACGACGGCCATCGATAGCGCTATCCCGAGGCAAAGCGCGGCCAACCCGGTGATGACGCTGAGCGAAAGCCAGAGCGGCAGGTAGCTGGCGCTGGTATAGCTGTAGCGGAAGGCGTCGATCGCATAAAACATCGGATTGAAATACTCGAACCGCAAAATACTGGGCGGCAGGAACTGAGCCGGCGTGAACGCGCTGCCGACGAACACCAGCGGCGTAATCGCGAACGTCGTCAGCACCGCGAGGTGATCGAATTTTTCCGCCATCAGCCCGAAAATCACGCCCAGCGCCGAAAACAGCAGTCCCACGTCGATGATGACGCCGAAGTACAGCAGCCAGTCTCGCGGCAGCGTGTGCACCAGCGCGAAACCGAGCCCCATGATGAGGCACGCAATTAACAGCGCGCGCACGATGCTTCCCGATATGTAGCCGAAGACGATTTCATAGGCCGACATCGGCGCGACGAGCATTTCTTGAATCCAATTCATGAACCGCGCCTGGAATACCGAGCTGCTGCACTCGCCATACGACGAGTCGATGACCTGCAGCATGATAAGCCCGGGAATGAGAAACACGGAGTACGACAGGCCGTGCGGCGCCTTGACGCGGCTACCCAGCGCCACGCCGAACACGAACACGTAGAGCGCAGTCGTGATCATCGGCGGCCAAATGACCTGGTTGATGATCTTGAGGCTGCGCACCATCTCGCGCTTCATCAGCGTGAACATGCCGACGTAGTTCATACGAGCTCCGCCGGACCGGAGCGCGTCAATTCCAAGAATACTTCCTGAAGGCCCTTGCCTTTGCGCTCCAACAGTTCGCGCATCGGCTCTTGCGCGACCAGCTTGCCGGCGCGAATGATGCCGACGTCGCGGCAGAGCATCTCGGCTTCTTCCAAGTAGTGCGTCGTCAAGAAGATCGTCATGCCTTCGCGATTGAGCTGCTGCAACAGCTCCCACAATTCCAGCCGCAACTCGACGTCCACGCCGGCCGTCGGTTCGTCTAAAATAAGCAGCTTCGGCGTGTTGATCAACGCTCGCGCCAAGGTCAAGCGGCGCTTTTGGCCGCCGGACAGCTTCAGGTAGTCGAGTTTGGCCTTTGAAGCCAAGCCGAATCGTTCGAGCAGCATGTCGGCGCGCTCGCGCACGTCGCGGGCGCGAATGCCGAAATATCCGGCTTGGTAGATCAGAATATCGCGAATCGAAAGGTAACGATCGAAGTTGTATTCCTGCGGCGCGAGCCCGATGAAGCGCCGCGCCTCGCGCCACTGCGTGACGCTGTCGTATCCGAAGACGCGAATGGATCCCGCATTCAGCCGCGCCAATCCGACCACGGCGTTGATCGTCGTGGTTTTTCCCGCGCCGTTGGGACCGAGAAAACCGAAGAAATCGCCGGCGCGCACGCGCAGCGACACGTCGTCAACGGCGGTGAACTCACCGTAGCGCTTGACGATATGCGAAATCTCGAGCGCTAGGGAATCAGCGATTTTAATCGTTTGTACCGGTGGCGGCGAAGCGTGGAGATTAAATCGGAGCTGCCCGGAATTCCGGAATCGGCCAGCTGCGTTGAGACTTTCTTTACGTCGAAAGGCGCGCGGCGGTGCCGAATTTCCCATCCCTCCGAACGTTCGCTCAGAATCGCATATCCCGCGCGCGGATCGCCGTCCTTAGGAAGTCCCGCCGACGAAACGTTTATCAGCGTCTTGCCGCGCCAGCTCCGCACGTACGGAATGTGCAGATGCCCGAAGGCAATCGTTCCCGCCGGTTCGTCGCCGATGAGGCGTTCCAGCACGTCATTCCCAGCGCCGGGCCACAGGTGTTCGTTGTCTGAAGTGGGGTTCGCGTGCACGACGAGCAGCTGATTTTTCTTGGTTCCGAACCGCAACGAAAACGGGAGCGCGCGCAGCCAGGCGACCCACTTCTCGCCGATTTCCTTGCGCTGCCAGTCGACTTGCTTGCGATCCGCGGCATCCGCGCCTTCCATCTCCTCGTCCGATTGCGCGCCGATGTAGCGATCCGTATTGCCGCGCAAGCATTGCGCGCCAATCTCCTGGAGGCGCTGCAAGACTTTCTTGGGTTTCGGCCCGTCCATGCATAGGTCGCCGGCCGCAACGTAGATATCTGCGCCTCCCTGCGCTTGCAGATCCGCAAGGCAGGCGTCGAGCCCGGAGAGATTTCCGTGAATGTCGGAAAAAATCGCGATGCGCAATTGCTTAGACACGTTTGAGATCGATTGCCAGCACAGACGGTGTCAAGCCGATCCGTCCAAAATCGTAGAGATCGATCGCATCAACCCGCGTGCCTGATTCGCGCAAAGCATCGATCACGCGCGGAAAACGCACGTCCGCGATAACGTGGTGATGCCCGACGTTCAGCACGCCCGCGCCGAATTCGTCGCCACGCTCGGCCTCAATCGTTTTAAAACCGGCAAAGGCGGCGCGATCCAGGCGCTCCGGCGCGATGACCAGCGCATCTTCAGAGAGTACGCCGCAGACCGCGCGCAGCGAAGGCACGTTGGCGGCGAGCCGAACCTCGACGGGCGAGAAACCATGCGCCTGGGCGATCCGCGCGAAACCGTCGCGGCCCAGCGCGTTGCCCCGCGCGCTCACGCCGATGAACGCCGTTTGTCCGGCCAGCACGACATCGCTTCCGTCCAGCAATCCGGGCGCCGAGAGATGCGCCGCAACCGGCACGTCATGTCGCTCAAACTCCTCTTCGATCCAAGCCGCTTCCGCACGCCGCGCCGGCGAGGATGGGCGCATAATTGCCGCGCCGCTTTCAAAGACGATCGCCACGTCCGCAACGGAGCTTGCCAGGGGATCGGGCGAGCGGCTCTGCAATTCCATGACGTCGCAGCCCAAGAAGCGCAAGGTTTTGGCAAAGACTTCCAGTTCGCCCCGCGCTCGCGAATGCACCGCGTTGGGCTCTCCCGGAAGCGGCCGCGCATTTTCGATTGCCGGCGAGGGCATAACGATCAGCGCCCGGCGCAGCGCGCCGGAGGGGCTCGCGATCAGATGCGGACCGAAGTCTACGGCGTGCCCGCTCATTTTGAGTTCACGCTGACAACACCCGCTGCTGCTGCATAGAGTGCCTGCTGATCGGATTCATACTCCCGCGCGTTCATCGTCGCGCGATGGTCCGCC
The DNA here is from genome assembly GCA_013036315.1 of Vulcanimicrobiota bacterium. Lineage (GTDB taxonomy): Bacteria > Vulcanimicrobiota > Vulcanimicrobiia > Vulcanimicrobiales > Vulcanimicrobiaceae > Rubrimentiphilum. The sequence goes on along the minus strand of JAAXMC010000134.1, from coordinate 3,717 downwards.
AGCTGGTCGGCCCGGCGCGAAAGATCGATCAGGCGCGCGGAGCGTTGCGCATCTGCATCCGGGCCGCTCTGATCCGTATATTCGAGCAGCGCGGCGATGCGCCGCCCTTCGATGCTGGCAGTCTGCCTCGGAACGGGAATCGCATTGTAGGGCGCGGCATCGGCCGAACTGGCCGTGAAGAAATCCGCCATATCGGTGGCCAGCAGATCGCCCAGCGATAGCGCCGGCAAACCGAGCAACTCTTCTTCCGTTTTTAGAATACTGACCGTTGAAAGGTGCGCGGAGCCGGTGTAATGCCGCCGCGCGTAGGGCGATACGACGACCGCATACGTGCGATGTTCGTTGATGTGATCGCGCGAGCTTTGCGCGTCGTCGGGTGTGATAAGGATGGCCGTGGAATCCCATTCGGGCTGGTGGCTGAGAAAGTCGACGATCGCGCCCAGTGCGCGATCGCCGTCGGCGACTTCTTCGGGCAGCGGCGGAATGTCGGGGCCCGTCCCACCGTGATCGTCCGGCAGCCAAATGTAGGTGAAGTCCGGCATCGGCTGATTGTGAAAATCGCCGATGTATTCATTAGCGCGGCGAACGTCGCGAATCCGTAGGTTCCAACCCGGATAATTCACGTCGATGTGATTTTGCAAAACGGCGGGCGCAAGAACGTTGAGGGCGTAGAGCCCGCCCAGGCCGCTGGTCGGCGCATTTTGATCGTCCGGCCCGCGAAAATTGGGATCGTCCACGCGCGGATCCAACGCGCTCCCCGCGTCATAACCGCTTAGCCGAACCAAGTCGCCATAATCGCGATACGAGAGTCCGCCGCGCGCCGCATTGTTGAAGATGTATCCGGCGCGCGGGTAATCTTCGGGGTCTTCGTTCTTGTTGACCGGGCGGAAGCGCCCCGTCTTTACGAGCAGCACTTTTTCCGAATAGGAGCTGACAATACCGGCGGTCGCAAATTGGTGTCCGGCGTCGGATTCGTCCCCGTCGGCGTAGAGGTTGACGGCGAGGCCAAACTCGCGCGCAAGCGCGTGCAAATTCGGCGTAATGTCTTGGCCGAACGATACGAGGGACGGATCGCCTTTGCCGTACGGCTGCCCTTGGGCGTCGGTGAGATCGCCGAGCATGGCGTCATACGTCTTGTTCTCTTCGAGAATAAAGACGACGTGTTTGATAAATTGGCTGCGTTTCAGCGAGCGCATCGGCGGCACCATAGTGTTTCCCGGCGGATGCAGCGGCACGCGCGTATATTTCAGGGTGGAAAGCGTCGTAGCCATCAGTGGAAGCTTGCGCAGATCGACTTTTTGGAGCGTCGCCCAAACGACGTTGCTATCCTGGCCAACCTGGAAGACGTGCCCGTCTGTGCCGGTGCGCGACGGGATCGCGCCTTCAAAACCGGGTTCTTGCCCAAAACCTCTCGCATTGGCAACATAGAGATAGCGGCCGTCATGCGAAATCGCAAGCGCCGTCGGATACCATCCCGTTGGAATGAGGCCAAGGCGATGCAACCGCGACGGTTTTTTTGCATCGAGCACGGCGACCGCGTTAAGCCCGGCGAGCGCAACGTAGACGCGCTTGCCGTCGGGGCTTAGGACGATCGCGTTGGGCTGCATGCCGTACGGCGACTTGTCGAAAAGGCGCAACTCCACACCGCCGACGACGCGCGGCACGCCGAGCAAATCCACGACCGCAACGCGGTCGACGTTGGACATGCACACGTATGCGTAGCGGCCGTTCTTCGAGATGGCAAGTGCGGTCGGCTGCGCGCCGCCGACGTTTTGCACGCCGTCCGGCGTTGTATCCAGACTCAAAGAGTTGACGGCCGCGCCTTCAATCGCTCCGGACGCCGTCAACGGCAGAACGGTCAACGATGAAGCATCCTGCGGCGCGGCTGCGACCGCCGCGAATTGCGGATAACGCACCGGCTGCGGAAGATTCTCGTAGATGGAAAGTCCCGGATTTGTAACGTAGAGCCGGCGTCCGGCTATTGCAGCGCCATACGGGAAATATCCAACGCTCCACGGCGGCCCTTCATGCATCAGCCGGCGCGTCGCTATATCTACATCGGTGACGGCATTCCCGAGATTATTCACGACGTATGCGATGCGGCGGTTAGCCGATAACGCGATCCAGCCTGGAAAAGCGCGGTTCGCGTTTGCATAAAGCGGATGCGACGGCAATGGAACCGGTGGCATCGTTTGCACCGGCGGAGCTTCCTGCGTCAACTTCCCGGCGGCGTCGAGCTGAAAAAAATAGACGACGTCGTTTCCGCCGCCCGCCGCGATCACCAATGCGTCTCCGGGATGGGCCGGATCGTTTACTGCAACGATGCCGAGAAAAAATTTCACACCGGCAGCTGTAAAATTGTCGGTAACGCGCATCGTCGCAGTGTTGACGACGGTGAGCGAATAGCCGCCATGCACCGGCGAATAACGGCTGACGGCTGCGCTTACGCGCTCGTCGTCGTTTGATACGATCGCGTATTTTCCGTTCGGCGAGAGCGCTACGCCCAGCGCGTTCATGCCGACCACCACGTTCTTGCCGATCGGCGAAACAGTACGCCCGTTCGGCAGGATCGCGTTATACGGATTATTCGGATTGGGGGCTCCGGCTACGCGGTCGCCGGCGGGGGCGGCGTAAATCGTCAGCGCGAGGGCGAAAAAAAATAGTGGCATTACTTCGTGTCGAGCCGGTATCCGATGCCGCGGACGCTTGCTATTTCGAGCGGCGCGCCCACTTCCGACATTTTCTTGCGCAAGGCTGCGATGTGCACGTCTACGACGCGCGTCGGTACGCCCGACGTATCGTTCCAGACCTGTTCGAGAATCTGCGCGCGCGTCAGCAAGCGGCCTTCGCCTTCGGCCAAGAACCACAGCAGGCGAAACTCGAGCGCGGTCAGCGTGATCGTCTTGTCGTCGTAAACGAGCGTATGAAAGTCGCGCACCAATTGCGCGCTGCCCACTTGCAGAACGCCCGCGTCGTCTTTCTTTTGCAAATACTTTTC
>JAAXMC010000134.1:0-701 GCA_013036315.1 Vulcanimicrobiota bacterium | reverse complement strand
GCGTCGCCGCAGGAAGGAGGCTACGCGTGCCACGAGTTCGTTTCCGGAAAACGGTTTGGTGATGTAATCGTCGGCGCCCAATCCCAGACCGAGCAGCACGTCCTGTTCGCGCGAGTGACCGCTCACCATCAAGATGAACGCGCTGGTCGAGTTGGAGAGCGTCGTACACACGTCGAGGCCCGAGATGTCGGGCAACCCGATGTCGAGTATCACTGCATCCGGTTTGTAGGAATCGGCAAGTTCCAAGCCCTCCACGCCGGTGCCGGTTACGCGCACTTCGTAACCTGCGCGTTCCAGCACGGCCTGTTCGAGTTTTGAAACGTCCTCGTCATCTTCGATGACGAGAATTTTCGCTAGCGCCATTGCGCAGGCTCGCCTTCGCTGGGGACGTGTCGCCGCGCGACGCCTTCTTCAACCGCGGCTGCAGCGACGGCTTTGGCGACAGCTTCCACGACGCGCACGTCGAAGACGCTCGGCAGAATGTATTCCGCGCTGCACTCGTCGCCCACGATCGAAGCGATCGCGTTCGCTGCGGCAAGCTTCATCCTGTCGGTTATGCGGCGGGCTCGCGAATCGAGCGCGCCGCGGAATATTCCGGGGAACGCGAGCAAATTGTTGACCTGGTTTGGAAAATCGGAACGGCCCGTTGCAATGACGCCGACGTAGGGCGCCGCCACGTCAGGCATGATTTCAGGCGTCGG
>JAAXMC010000133.1 GCA_013036315.1 Vulcanimicrobiota bacterium | reverse complement strand
ATCGAGAGTTCGTCACCGATTTCGAATTGTTCAACGAGAATCAGAGCTGGTATCTGGATCGCAATATCAAGACTTTTACGCCGGCATTGGCCAAGAAGGACAAGCTCAAACTCATTGCGTCGGATCCCGCCGGCAATTACTCGCTCACCGGACTCGGCTTCGTCGACGGCAATTTCAAGTGGGCAATCAACGGCTACGTCTACGGCAACGGACCGAAGATGGTCATGAAGCGCGGGGACCGTGTACGCTGGTACGTCATCTCCCTCGGCAACGGATTCAGCTTCCACACGCCGCACTGGCACGGCAATACCGTCTTATTTCAGGGCCACCGCACGGACGTGCTCAACATCGGCCCCGCGCAGATGCTCACCGCCGACATGGTCCCCGACAACCCCGGTACCTGGCTCTATCATTGCCATGTCACCGATCACATGGCCGCCGGGATGCTCGCTTTCTATAAAGTTTTACCGTAATAGGAGGCCTGGGCGAGCCTGGGACCATGTAAAAAGCCCGTGGCTATGCGCATTTCGCCGTAACCACGGGCTTCGGAACTTGGTGCACCGCGAGGGACTTGAACCCCCAACCAATTGATTAAGAGTCAACTGCTCTACCATTGAGCTAGCGGTGCACACTTGCGCCCCCCGGGACTCGAACCCGGGACCAACGGCTTAAAAGGCCGCTGCTCTACCGACTGAGCTAGAGGCGCCCTTCGACGTGCTCGTGGCAAGCTCCAGGCTGCAGTGTACCGGGGTTTACCCGCTTTGACAAGGCGCGAAATCTTACGTCCGCGCGTTTTGAGGCGGCCTGGCAAAGGCCGCCGGATACTTCTTGACGAGTTCGTCCGGCGAGAGGGGCTTTGCAAAAAAGAATCCCTGACCGTAACGGCAGCCCGCGCTGCGAAGAATCTCCAGCTGCTGCTTCGTCTCGATGCCTTCCGCTACCACGCGGACGCCGAAGCCATCCGCGAGTGTCATCAGCGCCCGGATGATCGGTTCGCTTGCCACGCCGCCCCGCGGCCCGCAGACGAACGATCGATCGATTTTCAGCGCATCGATTTTGAAGCGTTGAAGGTAGTGCAGCGACGAGTAACCGGTTCCGAAGTCATCGATGCAGACTCGGAATCCATGCTGCCGCAATCGCTCGACGAGTAGTGTCGCGCGGTCGCCCGGGTTCAGCACGATGTTTTCGGTGATTTCGAGCGTGATTTGGGGCGGCTTGATATTGTGCTCGCGAGTAACCGCAACCAAACTCTGTTCGAACTCAGCCTCGAGCAGATCCGGCCACGCAACATTGATGTTCATGCGAACGTCGAGTCCGCTCTCGTCACGCCAAGCCGCCAACTGCCGGCACGCCAGCCGTGCGACAACGCGGCCGATCTGCGTCGACATGCCCATCTGTTCGGCCAGCGGAATGAATTCCGCCGGCGGCAGTAGCCCCACCACGGGATGATTCCAGCGCAGCAGCGCTTCACAGCCGGTGAAATCGCCGCCATCCAGCGTTACGATCGGTTGATATAAAAGATAGAACTCGTCGCGTTCCAGACCCGCGCGCATATCATTGGATAGCTGGAGACGTTGTTCGGCGCGCTTGGCCATCTCCGCGTCAAAGATCGCCGTGCGGCTGCCGCCGCTCGATTTCGCGTAGCGGGTCGCGATCTGCGCGTCACGCATCACGTCTTCGGCGCGCGCGTAGGATGGGGAAACGGCTGCAATGCCGACGCTGGCCGAAACGTAGACGGTGCGCGTCCCGAGTTCTAACGGTTTAGCCAACGCGCTGAACAGGCGGCGCGCGGTGGCTTCTACGTGCTGCGCATTATCGTGCGAACGGGCCAGGATACCGAACTGATCGGTTCCGATGCGCGCTACGATATCTTCTGCGCCGACGGCCGAACCCAGTCGTTTTCCGACCTGTGAAACAACGAACTCGCCCGAATCGTGCCCGAACGCTTCGTTGATTTCGCGGAAATGGTCGATGTCCACCATGAGGACGGCGAGCGCGGCGGGTCGCGAATTTTGCGACTTCGCGAGGTGCTCGCGCAATTTCGATTCGAAGTGTAAGCGGTTCGGCATACCTGAGAGCGGATCGTGCGTCATGTCGTGCAGTATCCGCCGTTCGCTCTCTCGCACGCCGGTAATGTCGCGAATCATGCAAATCGCGCCGTACGGCTTGCCGTCTTCTTCGTGCACGCGCGAGAACGCGCACGCCGCCCACGTTGCTTCTCCGGTTTCCTTGGTTATGCGCTGCTCGAATTCCAGCAGATCGCGTTTTCCGTTGACGAGCTCTGCGAATTCGGCTTCGTGATCGTGCAATAAGGCGTCAGAGGTATCGCCGTACATCGCCCGGTAGGCGCCGTTTGAGTCTAGCACCGAGCCGTCGTGCCAAAGTAGGGCGATGCCGAAAGCGGCGCCGTCGAAGACTGTCGCGAGATGCGCGAACTTGGTCACCTTACGTGACACCTTCGCTAGCTCGGGCTAGGCTACTTCATGAGGGTGGGGTGACTGACGGGCTTCGATCCCGCGACCTCTGGCTTCACAGGCCAGCGCTCTAACCAACTGAGCTACAGTCACCACATGCGCCCGGAGGGAATCGAACCCCCATCTTCGAGTTTAGAAGACTCGTGCCTTATCCATTAGACCACGGGCGCCGACTCCGAGCCTGAAATAGAATACCACGGCCCGCAAGGTTACTTCCCTGCGGGCCGCTGTTTTGGTCGGGGCGACATGATTCGAACATGCGGCCTTTCGGTCCCAAACCGAACGCTCTAACCAAGCTGAGCTACGCCCCGGTCTGCTTATTAGACCATTGGAACTGCGTTGCGGTTTTCCTACGGTGGCAGTTCGCACACCGAACTTCGCACTTTTCGATCTCCGCCATAATCCGTGCCTCAGAGAATCCTGCAGCTGCCATTTCACTCAAATTGCCATGCTTGACTCCGCGCACGTGATCGAACTCCAAAACCCGAGGGTCTGCTTCCCCGCAATCGGCGCACGCGTGCCGGGACAGAAACCAACACACTATCCGCTTATTTCGTGCGCGATACCGCCGTATTTGCGCGGCGATAGTTCGAATACTGTGCGGCGTTTTTAGCGTAATGGATTCTTGAGTACATTTTTGAACAATCCTTACATTTGGCTTGACGCCTGCCGCGGGCCCGATTCTTAAAATGGAATTGCCTTAGCGGCAATATCGCTTTGCATTCGCTACAACGTTTCATAACAGCACCTCGCTTTGTGTCTATTATACTAAATGCGGGTGTGTAAGTTGTTGCTAAAACATTAACGAGGAGCCGCCGACGTAACGGGTTAGATCAGAAATGTTATTGTCGCTCGCGAATAGTTTAACGCCTTCGACTCGCAGGCGCGCTTTCATGGCGGCGCGTAATATCTTTGTATTGACACCGGGCACAAGCAGTGCGCACCACTCAGCATTATAGGTTGCTCGCAACGCCGCCAATGCGTACGCCAGCATTTGCACGGAATAGTTATGCGATACCGACGCCATCGGCCCGATGCGTCCACTGGGCCACACGTAGGCGTACCCCGCAAGTTCCGCCTCACGCGTAAAGACGAACCCTTTCGCCTTATCCGCAAAATACAAATGGTCGTCCGGCCGCGCGCTCCCACGAACCTCGCGGTCGAGTTGATTCAAGGCTATGGCATGCGCCATCGGATCGATCGGGATTGCGCCAAACCGGTGCTCACCGGCTGCCATCCGTTCGAGTTCACTGGCTCTCGGAATTTCGCCGGAGATCTCCAGCAACGGCGCTTGCATCGGTACCGCGGCTCGCGCATAAAACGCCAAGCCCTCCATCTGCGCCGGATCGAGAATGCCGCTGCGAGTGACGGCTCCGGCATCTCCCGTGGCCGCCTTTAAGAGCTCTAAGCCAATACCGCGCCCTCGGAAAGACGGCTCGACGAATAGCTCGCTGAGAAACCATTCATCGTCAAGCGCGTGCGGAATGGCAATGCCGATCGCCGTGCCCTCATCGCGCGCCACGAAGGCGCCGTTTGGCGCAACGTGCGCGAGATCGATATACAAGCGTTGATCGTGTTCGTTCTGCGTGCGCCGGGCCGCGAAATACGCGACTTCGTCGGCCGTCGCCGGCCCTATCGCTTGCTCTTCAGACACGGGCGCGCAAGAGGGTCAGCAGCGCTTCCGCCGCGCGGCCGCGGTGGCTGACGCGATTCTTCTCGTTCTCATCAAGCTCCGCGAACGTCTTATTCGCGGGCGGATAAAAGAAAATCGGGTCGTAGCCGAACCCAAATTTCCCATGTTCTCCCGCGGCTATTGACCCTGAAACTTCGCCCCACGACGCCAACTCGGCGCCGCCATCGAGGACCAACATGATCGCGCAACAGAATTTGGCCTCGCGCAGTTCCGCCGGCACTTCCTTCAACTCTGTCAGTAATGCTTCACGCCGCGCGGGCCACGTCGCATTAGGTCCCTGATACCGCGATGAAAGAACGCCCGGCCGTCCGCCGAGGGCAGCAACCTCCAACCCCGAGTCGTCCGCTATGACCGCTCCGCGAACTCCCGCCTGTTGCAACTGTTGATAGAGCGCGCGAGCTTTGAGTGCCGCGTTGTCGGCGTAACTGGTCTCTCCCTCAATCGGCTCGGCATAAAGCGGATATGTATCGAGCTCGATCTCCGTTCCGCGGAACAGATCGTGCAGGTCCTGGAGCTTGCCGAGATTTTTCGTCGCGACGAATGTTTTCAAATGCTCTCGTGTTTTGCCCAGAATTCGGATGCCTCAAGAACCGGAACAATCTCGAATCGAACGAGATCTTTCCAGTGCGCGAGCCAATCGTTGAACTGCGCGGGGTCGGCGGTTTCCATCAACTGAAAACAGCGGCTGCCGGTCACGTCCATCCAGCTCGCATGATACTTCAGCCCGTCGGGTAGCATGCGTCCCTGACGCCGAAATCGCTCGCCGACGGGCACCGGATCCGATTGCTTGTAGCGCTCGATGACCATGAACAGCATGCTTCACTCCGATCCGAGGCGCAGCACCGCCATGAACGCTTCCTGCGGCAAATCGACTTTGCCGACCCGCTTCATGCGCTCTTTGCCGGCCTTCTGCTTCTCCAGCAACTTGCGTTTACGCGTAATATCGCCGCCGTAGCATTTCGCCAGGACGTTCTTGCGCATCGCGCTGACGGTCTCGCGCGCCACAATCTTTCCACCGATCGCAGCTTGAATCGGCACTTCGAACATCTGCCGGGGAATGAGTTCCTTCAACTTCTCCGCCAACGCTTTGCCGCGCGCAGCGGCTCGCTCGCGCGAGATGATGAACGAGAGCGCGTCGACGACGTCGCCGCTCAACATGATCTCCAGTTTCACTAGATCGCCCTCACGATAGCCGATCACGTCGTAGTCGAGTGACGCATACCCCTTCGTGCGCGACTTCAGCTGGTCGAAATAGTCGATGATCACCTCAATCAACGGCATTTCATACGTCAAGATGACCCGGCCGTCGTGCAGATACTCCATGTTGCCGAGCTCGCCGCGCCGGGCTTGCGTGATCTCCATGATCGAGCCCACGTAATCGGGCGGCGTGATGATCGTCGCCTTCACGTACGGCTCCTCGATCGTCGCAATCAGGCTCATCGCGGGAAGTTTGCTCGGGTTGTCGATCATCTCCACGGTTCCGTCGGTGCGCGTCACGCGAAATACGACCGAGGGAGACGTCGCGATCAAGTCGAGCGCGTAGTCGCGCTCCAGCCGCTCCTGCACGATCTCCATATGCAACAAGCCCAAGAAACCACAACGAAATCCAAACCCAAGCGCAACCGACGTCTCCGGCTCGTACGTAAATGCCGCGTCGTTGAGTTTCAGCTTCTCGAGCGCATCGCGCAGTGATGTATATTCCGCGCCTTCGTTCGGATACAAGCCGCAGTACACCATCGGCACCGCCTTGCGATAACCGACCAGCGGCACGTGCGCGGGATTGCTGGCTTCGGTGATCGTGTCGCCAACGTCGATCTCGCCCAGCGATTTAATGTTGCCGATCACGTAGCCGACGCTGCCCATGTCCAGCTTTTTCGTCGGCTGCATCTGTGGAGAAAAGACGCCTACTTCAGTGCACTCGAAGACGCGCTGGTGAGCCATCGACATGAACTTCGTGCCGGCATGAAACTCGCCGTCCACCACCCGCACGTATGAAACCACACCACGATACGAATCGAACTGCGCGTTGAACACTAAGCCGCGCAGGTGGTCGCGGTGACCCTTAGGCGCCGGAATGCGGTGCACTATCGCTTCGAGGATCTCGTCGATGCCGATGCCGTTTTTGGCGCTGGCCAGAATGCACTCGCTACGCTCCATGATCAGCAGCTCTTCAACCTCGCCCATGACGCGTTCGGGGTCGGCCGCCGGCAAATCGATCTTGTTGATCACCGGGATGATCGTCAGTTCGTGCTCGAGCGCAAGGTGATAATTGGCGAGGGTCTGGGCTTCGATGCCCTGCGCGGCGTCGATAATGAGCACAGCGCCTTCGCAGGCGGCCAGCGAGCGCGAGACTTCATATGAAAAATCCACGTGTCCCGGCGTATCGATGAGGTTCAGCTGGTAGGTTCGCCCGTCGCGCGCCGGATAGTTCAGCGTGACGGGGTGCATGCGGATCGTGATCCCGCGCTCGCGCTCGAGGTCCATCGCGTCGAGCGCCTGTTCTTCCATGTTGCGCAGCTCGATCGTCCGCGTGACTTCGAGCAGGCGATCCGAGAGCGTCGTTTTTCCGTGGTCGATGTGGGCGATGATGCAAAAGTTGCGAACGCCGTCCGCAACTTCGCTACGGTGAGCGGTCAATAGCAGGCGAACTCGTTCGGCCGGACGAGCATGTTATTCACCAGCCATAGGAGGACAATGACGATCAGAAACGACCAGTCGATGCCCGCGGTCGGCGGAACCAGCCGGCGCACGGGAGCGAGCACGGGCTCGACCAGCATTTCGATCCAGCGGCTCCAGCCGCCGCGCAAATCGGGCACCCACGAGAGAACCGCATAAACGAGCATGATGATGGTGTATAGCCAGATCACTTTGTCCAGCACAAAAAAGGCCTGACACGACAGTGAGCTCATGAGCTGCCCGTTCTAGGGAAGAGAGGCTAAAACTTGTGGCGGGACGCCGTTGAGGTACGGGGCGGGATCGACCGCCGTCCCGTTGAGCATCACCTGGTAGTGCAGGTGAGGGCCGGTTGAGAATCCGGTGTCGCCCACGAGGCCGATGAACTCGCCCTTGTGCACGTATTGGCCGGCCGATACGTCGATCCGCGAAAGGTGCGCGTACCACGTGTGATAGCCGTTGCCGTGATCGATATCAACCTTCATCCCGAAGCCCCCGTCCCACCCGGCGCTGGCAATCGTGCCCGCCGCGGTCGCGTGGATCGGGTCGCCGTAATTCGCATCCAAATCGACGCCCGGATGAAATTCCACGTCCGGCGCGGACCGATAGCAGAAACACCCGACGATTTGTGCGCCTTCTACCGGATCGATCGACGGAATTGCCGCCAGTAATCGCGCGCGCGCGAGTTCTGCGAGATGGCGCATGTTCAACACGCGCATCGTGAGTCTGCGCAAGTCGTTGGCCTGGCGAAGCGTTTCGTTCGAAGCTTGCGCGAGCTGATCGACGTGACGCGCGAGTTGTACCACGCCCGACTTTACGCCGCTCGCGGGAGTCCAGGACGTTTTCTGCACGCCGCCGCTGTGCGGGCGCGGTTTGGCGCCGACGCCGATGAGCTGCTGGATCTGTTGGTTCTGCCTTTGGACTTGCTGCAGCTGCGAGCGAATCGCGCTTGCTTTTTTATCGAGGGTTTGCAGCTGCTCGTGCTGCGACTGCAGCGCCGCTTGTTGGGCGTGTACGCGGAACACCTGAAAGCCGGCAGCGCTCAGCACGACCAGCAACGCAACTGCCAGCGCGATGGAGCCACTGAAGATATGCTTGCGCGTGACCTCGAAGCGATGTACCACATCGCCCCTTTGAGGCACGATCTTAATGAAGTAGCGTTCTTTTATGCTCAAAAATGACTCACCCGGGTACGGTCACCGGGACCGGACAGGGTTCGAGCCACGGCAACCCCGCCCTCCCAGGTAAAGAGTTCTTAACCACGACGAGAGTCAGGTGGTTCGCGGCACCCGTAAGGGCTCGCTTACCGTTGCTCCCTTCCGGTCCTGGCGGGGTTCACGAGGTTACGCTGCGCGAGGCCCGGCTCCCGTCATGGCGAGAAGCATCATAGCACGAACGGGCTTTTGGTAACGTTTCCAAAAGCGACACCCTCCGGAGGAATCACGTGACGCGTATCGCCCTGGCCTTCACCCTGTTGCTCGCTTGCCCGCTCGCTGCATCCGCCGCGGCGCCTTCGCCAACGCACGTTGACTGGAGCCTCAGCGCGGCGCAGATAAAAACGTCGTGCAAAGTCGCGATCGGGAGCGCTCAAACGCGCCTGAAGAAATTGCTGGCCCTACGCGGCCGGCGCACGTTTAGCAATGCCGTGCTTGCGGTTGAAAATCTCTCCTCCGATTTAAACGACACGACCGTTGCGCAGCAGTTCCTCTCCACCGTTACCAGCGACCTTTCAATCCAGCAAGCATCCCTGGATTGCAGCAACGACGAATCATCCTTCTTTACCGATCTTAGCGCCAGCCCGCAGCTGTACGCGGCGCTTGCGGCAGCCGCGCGCAGCAACACCGCGCGCGATGTGTACCAAACGAAGCTTACGGCGATTTGGCTCGACACGCTCAAACGCAGCGGCGCCGGCTTATCCGCCCCGCGACGGCTTGAGTTTGTGCGCCTCAGCAAAGAACTGACCGACCTGCAAAACAAGTTCGCGCAAAACCTGGGTAACGACGCCACCACCATAACGATCACCGCCGCGCAAGCCGCGAGTCTGCCCGCCGATTTCACCGGCGGATTGAAAGCCGCGCCGGGCGGAGGGCTTATCGTTCCGGTCGGCGAGAGCACCGTAACGCCGTTTCTTCAAAATGAAAAAGACGAAGCCGCGCGGCAGACTTACTATCTCGCCTACAACAACCGCGAAGCAGCGGCGAACACGCCCTTGCTCGAACGCGCCATCGCGATTCGGGATCGCTTGGCGCATTTGCTGGGCTATGAAACGTGGGCCGCGTATCAGCTCTCGAACCGAACCGCCAAGACGCCCGGACGGGTCGAAAACTTCCTGTACGGCTTGGATAAGACACTGCTTCCAAAAGCGCAGCTCGAAGTCGCACGCCTAGCGGTAATAAAGAGGAACGAGACCGGCAACCTTTCGGCGGTGGTACATGCCTGGGACGTCACCTACTACGACAACGTGCTTCAAAGAATGCAGTACGCGGTCGACCAGAATCAGATCCGTCAGTATTTTCCGGTTCAGCATACAATCGACGCCGTATTGAATATCTACCACCGCCTGCTTGGGGTGGACTTCAAACAGATCAGTCCGACGGATGCGTGGAATCCCGACGTCCTCGAATATTCGGTCACCGACTCGGCAACGGGCCGGTTTATCGGCACGACGTATTTCGACCTATATCCCCGGCCGCGCAAGTATCCGCACTTTGCAAACTTTCCGATTCTACCGGTCCGCCGTCTTTCGGAGGGAACGTACCGTCCGCCGTTTGCATCTATCGTTGGAAATTGGCCGAGGCCGGCCCCGGGGCAGCCGGCCCTGCTGAGCCACGACGACGTCGTGACGTTCTTTCACGAGTTCGGGCACGACATGGCCGCTCTGCTAGCCACCGCGCCTTACGAGACGCTCTCGACCGGCTTCGTTTGGGATTTCGTGGAAGCGCCTTCGCAGATGCTCGAAAATTTCGTTTGGCAGCCGTCCGTCCTCAAGCAGATCAGCTCCAACTGGCAAACCGGCCAGCCGCTGCCCGACGATCTGATTAGCAGTCTGATCGCATCCCGCTATGTCGATAACGCGTACTTCACCACGCGGCAAATTATGCTCTCACAGATTGACATGACCTATCACACGAGCGGTCCGCATGTGGACACGACGGCCGTGTGGGATCGCGTGGCGGCGGAATTGACGCCTATGCCTGTTTCACCCGAGATTCGTCCGCAGGCGTCTTTCGGACATCTGATGGGCGGCTACGACGCGGGCTATTACGGCTACTTGTGGTCGAAGGTCTACGCGCAAGACATGTTCACCGCATTCCTCAAAGGCGGCCTGGAGAATCCGGCAGTCGGGATGCGTTACCGCCGCGACATCCTCCAGCCGGCGCGAACCTACGATCCGGATACCGAAGTAAAACGTTTCTTGGGCCGCGCGATGAACCCGAACGCATTCTACGACGAATTTAATAGCCCGCAGCCCCGGAGCGCAAAACAATGATGCTTGCAGTTGCAGCTTTCGCGCTGGCGTCCGCGACGTTCCGTCCGAACACGACGCTGCCCGTAAGCACCGTCTATAAGCAATGCGGCGGAGCAAACATTTCGCCGGAAATGCATTGGAGCGGCGCGCCGCCCGGAACACGCAGCTTCGCGCTGATCGCGTATGATCCCGACGCTACCGGCGGCTGGTATCACTGGGTCGTATACAACATCCCAGCCGCCACGAACCACCTGAGCTCGGGCGTCCGGCTTCCACTCAACGAATTAGGCGCGACGTCATTCAAGCAACTCGGCTACGGCGGCCCGTGTCCGCCGCCGGGCAAAGTCCATCATTATATATTCACGCTTTATGCGCTGAACGTGAGCGGCATAGCGCCTACGGGAATGACCGGGGCGAAGGCGGAGGCCGCGATAGGAAAGCATACGCTCGCGCATGTCAGCATAACGGGACTCTACCAGCGCTAGCTACTGCGTTTGCGTGAAGCCCGGCGGAACGTTAAACAGCGCGTCCGCTTGCGGCTTTGTCAGCCACATCACATTTCCGCGCTGCGTGACGGTCTGGAATCGTCCGGCGGATTCGCCCGAGAGCATCGTCATACGATTGTAGATCTCCAGCCTGTCGCTGGAGCGCATCCAGTACATACCCGAGCTGCTGCCGTGCACCGTGGGCTTGCATCCGCCTTGGACGACCATGTCGACCGGAGTGGTCGGCGTGCGCCCTTTCGGCAGCGGACAAAAGCGGCGCGGAACTGCGATTTTCGAAACGTAACGCTCGTTCTCGACGCCGAATGACCCGTTGCTGCACGAACCGGTTGCATTGGTCATCGCCATCTGCGTCGTATCCGTTGAGCCGTTCGTCGGAATACCTTGCAGGCTCTTCGGACCGAGGTTTACCGCGTTTGAAGTTATCGTCAAGTCCACCGTTCCGGGTGCCTCGTTGACGCGCTGCGGCGGCCCCATCGCCGGCTGCGCCGTTACACAAGGCACCGCGGTGCCGTTCGTATCGACGATCTTATAGGTCTTTCGCGCCAGGTCCAATTCTATGACCTGATGCTGCGCGCATTTGTCGATCGTCGCGGTCTTGGCGACAACATTGTCGGTGCGCACCCAACCGTTATAATAGGCCAGCCGCACGAGCGTCCCATCGGTCAGCGAGAGCTGCATCGTGTTACCGGCCTGCTCCGCCTGCTGCGTCGCGTTGTCGATCCCGCTCAACAAGCCACCGAACAGACCGCCGCGGCGTGGCGCTGGCGTCGGGTTGGCGTTAACTGCGGGCGCATCGGCTAAAATCTTTTGATAAGCGTCAGTGAACGTGCCGGGCGGCGGCGCGGTCGCGGGCGCGATCACCATGCGTGCGATTTCATCGTACTGCAGGCCGACGTATTTCGGCGGCGCGGCCGTTGCGGTAACGATGCTCAGCGCGAGTGCGAAAAAGCACAAACCCGCAATGGTCATAGAGCGCTTATGCATACATCCTCCTAAAAGTGATAGCACCCGGAGATAACGAAGATTATAACATGCCGTCCTACATGCGCGCGGGCGAGCTCCCGCCGAAACGCCACATCCAATTTCGCCGCCCGGACGGGGGACTGTACGCCGAAGAGCTCTTTTCGACCAAGGGTTTCGACAGCACGTATTCGCTGCTGTATCACTTGCGCCCACCCACCGCAACGCTGGAAGTGCGGCCATGGAAGCGGCGCGCAATCGAACTGCAGCCTAACGACCCGCTGCGGAATCGCCACTTCCGCACCAACGATATCGGCCCGGGCACTGACGCCATCGAAGCGCGCACGCCCGTGCTCGGCAACGCCGACGTTCTGATTAGCGTCTCTGAAAGCTCGGCCCCGATGGAGTACTTCTATCGCAACGTCGGCGGCGACGAGCTCCTGTTCATTCATCGCGGTGAGGGAACGCTGCAGACGCCGTTCGGGGTTTTGGCCTACCGGCCGCACGATTACGTCGTGCTGCCAACCGGCACGACCTATAAAGTCTTGCCGCATTCGCCGACGCGCATGCTCGTGTACGAGAGCAGCGGAATGATCGCGATCCCGCGCAAGTTCCGCAACGATTTCGGGCAGCTGGAAGAACACGCGCCGTACTACGAACGCGACTTTCGCGCTCCGGATCTGAGCGCACCCGTGGACGCGACAGGCGAATTTGAAATACACGTTACGAATGCCGGCAGAAACGCCGTCTACATCGTCGAGAACCATCCATGCGACGTCGTCGGCTGGGACGGTTATTGCTATCCGTACGCATTCAACCTCGATGAATACGCGCCGATCACCGGCAAACTCCATCAGCCGCCGCCCTCACATGCGACGTTCGAGGCGCCCGGGGCGGCCTTTTGCGCGTTCGTTCCGCGCATGTTCGACTATCATCCGCTCGCGATTCCAATTCCCTACAATCACTCGAGCGTGGATTGCGACGAAGTGCTCTACTACGTGAGCGGCAACTTCATGAGCCGGCGCGGCGTTGAGGAAGGTTCGATCACATTGCATGCAGCGGGCGCGCCGCACGGTCCTCAGCCCGGCGCGATCGAAGCCAGTCTCGGAAAAACGTCAACCGACGAAATCGCCGTGATGGTCGATACGTTTGCGCCGCTGCAGATCGCCAAGCCCGCGCTCAAGGTCGAAGACGACGATTACTATCGCTCTTGGGTTGCGAAGCCCGGCTGATTAGCGTGCCGGCACGATCGTTCCGCTGACCTCTCCGAAACCGATGCGTGGCTTGCCTGGCGCTTCGCAGCGGCCGGTTAACGTTACGGTGTCACCATCTTCGAGAAAACTGCGCGCTTCGCCGTTAGAAAGTTTGAGCGGCTTCTCTCCGCGCCACGTCAGCTCGATGAGGCTGCCGTAGGACCCAGGTTCCGATCCGGAGATCGTTCCGGACGCAAACAAATCGCCCGGCGAAATGGTCGCGCCGTTGGAGGTCGCGTGCGCGAGCTGCTGCGCCATGCTCCAGTATAGATATTTCGCGTTCGATCGCGATATCACGTCCGCGGATACTCCGCCCTCGCGCATCTTTCCGGTCTGTAACTCGATGCCGAGCGCAATGTCGTAGTTCCAATCTTCCCGGCTACGCAGGTACGGCAGCGGTACGGGCTCTTGTTTTGGAACCGCGGCGCGGTGGCTTTCCAGCGCTTCGAGCGTCACAACCCAAGGCGAAAGCGACGTAGCAAAAGATTTTCCCAAGAACGGTCCGAGCGGCTGGTATTCCCAACCCTGAATATCGCGGGCGCTCCAATCGTTGACCAGCACGACTCCGAAGATATGCTCGCGCGCTCGATCGGCTGCGATCGGCTCGCCCAGCGAGTTGCCCGCGCCCGTTACGAAACCGATTTCCAATTCGACGTCAAGCATGCGCGTAGGCGCGAATTCTGGGTTGCCCGCTTCGGTTTTGATTTGGCCGCGCGGCCGCACGATTGGCGTTCCGCCTACCACGACCGTGCTCGCCCGCCCATGGTACCCGACGGGCAGCCACCGCCAGTTGGGCAACAGCGGCTCGCTTCCCGGCCGCATAATTTTTCCAAGATTCGTCGCGTGTTCGAGCGAGGAATAGAAGTCCACATAATCGCGGACCTCAAACGGCATCAGCATCTGCGCATCCGCGCGCTTTACCAAAAACTGCGCGCGGTCTTGCGCCGCGACATCCATCGTGTCGCTTTGTAGCAATTCGAGCAGCCTACGACGCAAACGAGCCCACGAATCGTGCCCCAGCGCCAGCAGCGGGTTCAGCGAGCCCGCTTGAGCGACGCCGGCTGGAACCGCATCGCCAAAGAGATCTGCTTGCGACGCCGCATAAAGATCGAAAATCGCGTCGCCGATGGCCACGCCAATATGTGGGCCTCGCACCGTTTTGAAAACGCCGTACGGCAAGTTCTCGATCGGAAAATCCGACTCGGACGGCACGGGCACCCACGAACTGGCCACTAAGCGATCATCCCAAGGGCGGCCAAGTCGTTCACCGGCTCCTCGAAGCTGCAGCTTCCGTACGCAACGAAGAAATGCTCGCGCGTTTGCTTCAGCAGCTCAGCCGGGATCGCGCGCCCGTTCCAAAGCAAAGCCTCATCCACAAAGTTGAAATTCGCCCTCTCTTCATCTTCGAGCACGGCGATCAGATCATCTAACGGAGCGCCGCTTTTCGCCAACGCCGCGGCGGCCAAGACGTTGAGGAATCCGTGCATGATGAAGCCGCTCTCTTCGTTGTAGCCGCGAATAGGATGGTGCAAACCGGCCGTCGCCTTAAATGCGGCGCCTTCATCGTTTGCCACATGCAAGAACGTTGCCACATCCAGGACAGGAGGAACCGACGCGGCGGTTACACCGCCGCAGCGCAACTTCGCACCGATCCGGTGGCGCTGCATCGCCGCCAACGCACCGGGCAAAAGCGCGAGCCAGCGCTCGTCGCGCGGCAACTCTATAAATGAAGGAACTTCTCTCAACCCGGCTTGTGACGCTGCGGCCGCATATTGCCCGATCGCTGCATCGTATGTTTCGCGTAGCGAAAGCAGCGGGCTGAGCGGAACCTCTAACGTTTCGATCTGCGCGCGCCTTGAATTCTTGAGCGTAGCAATCCGCGCGAGCGCAGCTTGCGTATTTCCAAACCACGCGCGGGAATCGTTCCCGGCGTCAACGATCGCGCTCAGCGGCGGCGGGGCGCCGGCAGCGTCTTGCACGAGTTCGTCGATCCGCGATGCCGCGACGATGAATCGCGCCAACATCCAAGCATGCGGGCTGCGCCGCGCAGCGTCGTACTCGGCCAGCGCAGTTTTCATGCCGAGTTGTGCAGGCGGAAAGAGCCCGGCGTAGTCGATGAGCCCGGAAAACGCCGCGCGCACCGCAGCCAAGGGCGTCGCCGAGGTCGTCATATACAGGGCCGCTTCGGTCGGCTCGCTAAGTGCCCTTCTGCGATGTCCGCGCTCACATCCCCAAAAACAAATCCGCTGGCAAAGATCGATTGGGACTTCATCGAGTTCTACGTCGGCAATGCTAAGCAAGCGGCGCACTACTATTGCTCCGCATTCGGTTTCGAACAAATTGCATACGCGGGCCCGGAAACCGGCGTGCAGCATCGCGCTTCATACTTGCTCGCGCAAAACAGTCTCCGTTTCGCGCTCACCTCCAGCCTGTTGCCCGACGACGAGATCACGCGTCACGTTGCCCTGCACGGCGACGGCGTGAAAGATATCGCGATCCTTGTCGATGATTGCCGCGCCGCTTTTCACGCAGCCGTTACCGCGGGCGCCCGCGCGATTTCGGAACCCGTCGAAATGAGCGACAAAGACGGACGCATCGTAAAGGCCACGATCGCGACCTATGGCGACACCGTTCACAGTTTTATCGAACGAAAAAACTACCGCGGCACATTTATGCCCGGTTTCGTTCCGCAGCATAAAGCCTTATCGCATATCACCAAGCCTGGATTGATCGCTATCGATCACTGCGTCGGAAACGTCGGTTGGGGTGAGATGGATACCTGGGGCGAGTTTTACGCGCGCGTTTTTGGATTCTCGCAATTGGTCTCGTTCGACGACAAAGATATCTCGACCGAGTACACGGCGCTTCGCTCGAAGGTGATGACCGACGCCGAGCACCGCGTGAAGTTTCCGATTAACGAACCCGCACAGGGCAAGAAGAAATCGCAGATCGAAGAGTACCTCGAGTTTTACCGGGGCGCCGGCGTTCAGCACATTGCGATCCGCACCGACGACATCATCGCGACGATTCGAGCCCTGAAGGAAAACGGCGTAGACTTTCTCGACACGCCCGACACGTACTATGACGACCTGGAAGGGCGCGTCGGCCGCATCGACGAGGCAACGCAGATCCTTCGCGACTTGCGCATTCTGGTCGACCGCGACGACCTTGGTTACATGCTTCAGATCTTCACCAAGCCGCTGCAAGATCGCCCGACGGTCTTTTTCGAGATCATCCAGCGCAAGGGCAGCTTGAGCTTCGGCAAGGGCAATTTTAAAGCGCTCTTCGTTTCGATCGAAAAAGAACAGGAACGGCGAGGAACGCTGTGAGCGTTACGGTCGATGCGGTCATGCTTGAAACGCGCGCCGGCTCGCTGGCAAAGCGATCGATCAAGACGACCACGAAGGTTGCCGGCATCCGGCTCGCGATTCAATGCATGGACCTCACCACGCTGGAAGGCAAAGATTCTGAGGGTCGCGTGCGCTCGCTCTGCGCCAAGGCGCTGCATCCCGCGCCGCACCTGCCCGATGTTCCGAGCGTCGCGGCAGTCTGTATCTATCCAAATCTCGTGCCGGTTGCCAAAGAAGCCTTGCGCGGAACGAGCGTAAAGGTCGCGTCGGTTGCGACGGCTTTTCCGAGCGGGCTTTCCTCAATGGAAGTAAGGCTCGCGGATACGCTATCCGCCATTGCCGCCGGCGCCGACGAGATCGACATGGTCATCGATCGCGGCGCATTCTTAGCTGGCCGCTACCGCGAAGTCCACGACGAAATCGTGGCCGTCAAAGCCGCCTGTGGACCCGTGCATCTGAAAGTCATCCTCGAAACAGGCGAACTGGGCAGTTATGACGCGGTTCGGCGTGCCAGCGATCTCGCGCTCGAAGCCGGTGCAGATTTCATAAAGACCTCGACCGGAAAGGTCGGGACGAACGCGACGTTTCCGGTCGCCGTAACGATGTGTGAAGCAATCCGCGATTATGCGCGGCGCACCGGACGCCGTGCCGGCCTGAAAGTCGCGGGCGGCGTGCGCACCACCAAACAGGCGATGACGTACCTGGTCATCATCAAAGAAACGCTCGGCGAATCATGGCTGACGCCGGACCTCTTCCGGATCGGCGCGAGCTCGCTGCTGGACGATCTGCTGATGCAGTACGAAAAAGAACTAACCGGCCATTACGCCGGCCGCGACTATTTCCCAATGGATTGATGATGGCGATTTTTGAATACGCGCCGGCGCCCGAAACCACCCAGGCCGCGATTCGCGAACAATACGGTCTCTTTATCGACGGCAAGTGGACCGCTCCGCGCACCGGACAATACTTCGATACGGTAAACCCCGCAACCGAAGAGACGCTGGCGCGCATCGCATACGCCGGGGAAGAGGACGTCGACCGGGCCGTTCGCGCCGCGCGCAAAGCCTACGACAAGTATTGGCGCAAGATGCGCCCCGCCGATCGCGCCAAGTATATCTACCGGATCGCGCGCGCCATTACCGAACGCTCGCGCGAACTCGCGGTGCTCGAGACCATGGACGGCGGCAAACCGATCAAGGAATCGCGCGACTTCGACGTCCCCTTAGCGGCGGCGCACTTCTTCTATTACGCGGGGTGGGCCGACAAACTCGAGTGGGCGATGCGTGCCGGCGAGGAACCCAAACCGATCGGCGTCGCGGGGCAAATTGTTCCGTGGAATTTCCCGCTGTTGATGGCGGCATGGAAGCTCGCTCCGGCGCTGGCCTGCGGCAACACGATCGTCTTGAAGCCCGCGGAAACGACGCCGTTAACCGCGTTAGCGCTCGCGCAAATTGCCGCCGAAGCCGACCTTCCTCCAGGTGTGCTCAACGTGGTGACCGGCGACGGCGCGACCGGCGCCGCGCTCGTGGGGCACCAAGACGTCGACAAAATTGCGTTCACCGGTTCTACCGAGGTCGGCAAAGCGATTCAGCGCTCTACTGCCGGCACCGGAAAGCGACTCACCCTCGAGCTCGGCGGGAAAGCCGCCCACATCGTTTTCGCGGACGCGCCGATGGATCAAGCGATCGAAGGCGTCGTCAACGGCATTTATTTCAATCAAGGGCACGTGTGCTGCGCCGGATCGCGCCTGTTGGTCGAGGAGAGCGCGCACGAAGAAATCGTCGTGCGGCTGACCGATCGCATTCAAACGCTTCGCCTGGGGAACCCGCTCGATAAGAATACTGATGTGGGCGCGATCAATTCCAAGATGCAGCTCGACAAAATAAAAGAGCTCGTCGGGAGCGGCGTCGACGAAGGCGCCACGCTGGTGCAGCAATCGTGCGTGTTACCCGAGCGCGGGTATTTCTTCCCGGCGTCTTTCTTCACAAACGTTCAGCAGTCGCACCGGATCGCTCGCGAAGAGATTTTTGGCCCCGTGCTTTCGATCTTGACATTTAGAACTCCCGAAGAAGCGGTGGAAAAGGCAAATAACACCCCTTACGGCCTCTCCGCCGGAATTTGGACAGACAAAGGCAGCAAGAATATGTACATCGCGCAGTATTTGCGCGCAGGCGTCGTGTGGTGCAACACGTTCAACCAATTCGATCCGAGTTCGCCGTTCGGCGGGTATCGCGAATCCGGATTTGGACGCGAGGGTGGCGTCCACGGTTTACGTGAGTACCTGGCCCACTGACCCCCGCGCCTTCGAATCGCTCTTCGAGGCCACGCCTAGCGCGATCTTCGCGCTCGATCGCGCCGGTCGCGTCGTCGCCGCAAATGCAGCCGCGTCTCAACTAACCGGCTACTCTCGGGAAGAGCTGCTCGCACTCGATATTTCCCAACTCGCGCAAGACTCGATACAGTTTGTAAGCGACGCGCTGGCCGCGGCCGAAAGACGCGAGGCCAGCGTGGCCGAGATGGACCTGCTTCGCCAAGACGGCTCGGCAGTGCCGGTGCAAGTAACGACCATCCCGATCCTCGACGGAAAACATTCCGGATACGTCTTCTTCCGGGTGGAGGAGGCGCACTATCTCACCGAGATGCGGCGCACGCGCGCGCACATGCGCACGTTGGCGTACTACGATTCGCTGACCGGGCTGCCCAACCGCATTTTCTTTCAGGAGCGTCTGCGCGACTCGCTCGAACACGCCACCGGACAGGTGCCGTGCGTAGCGCTGATGTTTCTCGACGTCGACCGCTTCAAGGATATCAACGACACGCTCGGCCACGCTCTCGGCGATCGTTTCCTGCAACTTGTCGGCGAGCGGCTCGTGCTGCTCGTCAAAAACCGCGGGATCGTGGCGCGTTTGGGCGGCGACGAGTTCGTCGTGCTCGTTTCGCGGTGTTCGGGCGGCGAAGAAGTGCGCGAACTCGCCGAAGAGCTGTTGGCGAGCGCCGAGCAGAGCTACCGCATCGAGGGCTACGAGCAGTTCATCACGACGAGCATCGGTATCGCGCTCTACCCCGATCACGGCCGTACCGATCAAGCGCTGATCAAGAACGCGGACATCGCGATGTATCACGCCAAGGAACAGGGCCGCAACGCCTATTTCTTCTACGACGAGTCGCTCGACGCTCCGATTCGCAGCCGGCTTGCGCAAGAGCAACAATTGCGCGGCGCGCTCAAACGTGAGGAGTTCGTGTTGCAGTACCAACCGATCTTCCAGGTGAGCGACGGCAATCCGGTCGTTGCGATCGAAGCGCTCATTCGCTGGAATCATCCGACCCTCGGCATGCTGCCGCCCGACGCGTTCATCCCCGCCGCTGAAGCCAGCGGTCTGATCGTCCCGATGGGAGAGTGGGTCGAGCGAACCGCCGCGGCATGCATGCGCGAATGGCAAGAGCGCTTCGGGTTCATGGTGCTGGCGATAAATATTTCAGCCCGCCAGTTTCATCAGCGCGACCTGTGCGAACGCTTGGTGTCGATCGTAACGGAGGCCGGCTTGACGCCCCAGGCGATCGAGGTGGAAATAACCGAGAGCATGGCGCTCTTCGACGCCGAGTACGCGGTGGAAACGATCCACGCGCTCAAACGGATCGGCACGCAGATCGCGATCGACGATTTCGGTACCGGCCACTCTTCTCTCAATTATCTGCGCAGATTCAATGCCGATCACATCAAGATCGACCGTTCGTTTGTGGCGGGCATCGGCGGGGCGGTCACCGACGACACGATCGTCACGGCGATCGTGGCGATGGGCCATAGTCTGGGACTAAAAATCATCGCGGAAGGGGTCGAGACCGGCGAACAGTACGATTTCTTGCGTGCACAGGGGTGCGATTTGGTCCAAGGGAATCTTTTTGCCCCGCCGGTGGATCCCCAGCAACTCGAGATACTGCTGGCGGGTAAGAGGTGAGTGGTGCTAAGCCAGGCTGAAAAGCTCGATCGCGAGCCGCTCGCGAATTGGTACCGTCGTAACAGGGAGCGATCGGCCGGTCTTTTCGCTTTGATCGATCCGTCCGCGTTCTACGACCGCCCGATTCCGCTGCGCCATCCCTTTGTATTTTACGAAGGTCATCTGCCGGCGTTCAGTTTCCTGATCGTGAACGAGCGCGCCTTGGGTGAGCCGCCGGTCAGTGCCAGGCTCGAAAAGATCTTCGAGCGCGGCATAGATCCGGCTTCCGTCGGCGACGCCGGCCGGCTGGCGCGCAGCGACTGGCCTGCGAGAAACGAGATCGAAGCTTTCGGCCGCGCATGTGACCAGCGCGTCTTAACCGCTATTGCTCAAGCGCAGCTCGTCAATCCCGACGTTCCCCGGCTGGTCCGGGGACAAGCAATCTATACGGTATTAGAGCACGAGCCGATGCATCATGAAACACTCGTCTATCTCCTTCACCAGGTGGCGCAGAGCAAAAAACGGCCGGTCGCGCAGATCCACCGCGACACCGGCGCTCCGCAAAATGATTTCATCGAAATCGCGAGCGGAACGGCGACGCTCGGCGCGCGCCGTGACGTTCTGCAGTTCGGTTGGGATAATGAATTCGACGAACACGAAGTCGTGGTGAAGTCGTTTGGCATTCAGCGTTTTCCGGTAACGAACGGCGACTACCGGGAATTCGTCAAAGCCGGCGGACCGCTTCCGCCGTTCTGGGTCGAGCGCGACGGCGAATACAAGCTGCGCGGCGTCTTCGAGGAGCTTCCCCTTCCGCTGTCTTGGCCGGCATACGCTCGTCACGCGGACGCGCACGCATACGCACAATGGAGGGGTGCGCGGCTGGCGACTGAGGCCGAATATCACCGCGCCGCGTTCGGCACGCCGCAAGGCGAGGAACGCGCTTTCCCGTGGGGCGCCGATGCGCCGAGCCCTTTGCACGGCAACTTCGGTTTCCGGCGATACGATCCGGAACCGGTCGATTCACATCCCGCGGGAGCGAGTGCATGGGGCGTCAGCGACCTGATCGGAAACGGTTGGGAATGGACGAGCACGGTCTTCGCGCCG
This sequence comes from Vulcanimicrobiota bacterium, assembly GCA_013036315.1. Lineage (GTDB taxonomy): Bacteria > Vulcanimicrobiota > Vulcanimicrobiia > Vulcanimicrobiales > Vulcanimicrobiaceae > Rubrimentiphilum. Next base: position 1,160 of record JAAXMC010000133.1, on the reverse strand, counting down.
TTCCCGGGTTTCGAACCGATGGCAAGTTATCCGGAATATAGCGCGGACTTTTTCGACGGCAAACATTTCGTGATGAAAGGGGCCTCGCCGGTGACGGCAACCGAGCTCATCCGGCGCAGCTTCCGCAATTGGTTCTACAACGAGTATCCCTACATGTATGCAAAGTTCCGGCTGGTGAACGACAGATTAAACGGTATACCGTCATAACCGTCGCGCTTCTCCTGCTCGCCTCCGCCTGCACGAGACAGACCGGTTCGAGCGCTCCGGCTAAATCGACCGGCATTTTAAGAGTCGCAAACTACGCCGAACCAACCTCGCTCAATCCCTTGCTCGCAACAAACACGGCCGAGAACTTTCTTTCCAGCCTCGCGTTTGATCTTCTCGTCACGCTCGACGACAAGGGTAACGACGTGCCCGATTTGGCAGCCGTCGTTCCCACGCTAGAAAATCACGGGCTCAGCGCTGACGGCCGCACTATCACGTACCACCTGCACCGCGGCGTAAAATGGCAAGGTGGCGCGCCTTTCACGAGCGCCGACGTGAAGTTCAGCTGGCAGGCGGTCATGAACTCGAACAACAACGTGGTCGAACGGCACGGGTACGACCAAGTCGCTTCGGTTGACACGCCGGATGCGTATACGGTCATTTTTCATTTGAAGGCGCCGTTCTCGCCTTTTGTCGACACAGTCTTCGCAGAGAGCGACGATCCGTTCCGGATCGTTCCCAAACACATTCTCGCAGGATATCCGAACATCAACCGCGTCGCATTCAATCAGAAGCCAATCGGAACGGGCCCGTTCCAAGTCGTGCGCTGGTATCACGGCGATCACGTCGAGTACGCCGCCAATCCGCACTACTTCGGCGGCGCGCCAAAACTGCGCACGCTGCTCGTCTACACGGTCCCCGACGACAACACGCGCATGGCAGAGTTGCGATCCCATGATTCCGATCTTCTTCTGGACATCAACGCATCGGCGTATCGCAGTTTGCACGCGCTGCCCACCGTGAAGACGCTTCTGACCAAAGCGCCCTCGTTCTCTTCGATCGTTTTCAACTTCAAGCGCCCGCCCTTGAACGACGTGCGCGTCCGGCGAGCGATCATTTACGCGATCGATGATCCGCGTATGGTGCGGGATGTGACGTTCGGCACGGGCACGGTC
>JAAXMC010000132.1 GCA_013036315.1 Vulcanimicrobiota bacterium | reverse complement strand
GCTGGAACCTCTCGGGTGGAACCGATGGGTCTTTCACTAATTTCTATTACGACGGAAGCAACAGGTCGAACGGCGTGCTTTTGTACGGCTTTGCGAATATCGTTCCGAACGATGGCACGAGCACGGCCTTGCAACCCAGCTACGGGACGGGAGCAAATACGATCGCCTACAGCACCTTCAGCTACCCGTCGAGCAGTGAAACCAGCCTCACGGACGTCGATGGGCACGCTACGAATTGGTTTTACGACTCTACGGCGCGCGTCACACAAACGCAACAATGGACCGCGTCTGGTTCCAACCTATGGCTTCTGGTCTATGCTAGCTGGGACAGCGCGAACAACCTTATAGCAAGCATCGACGCACGCGGAAACGAAACAGACGCGGCCTACGATGCGAACGGTAACCTGACCGCCATTGCGCTTCCCCAGATTTCCACGACTAATGGATCAATCCGCCCGACAATCGTAGCCTCGTACGATCAATACAGCAATATGACGTCGTACTGCGACGCTGTTTTCGCGAATGCAAACGGGTTGAACTGGAGCTCGCCGCCCGGACAAAGCGACACGCGGTGCCCGACTACGCCGAGTACGTCCGGGACAACGCGCTTTACCTATGACTATAGTGATGGGGTGGAACCCTACGGCAAATTGGCCGACGTCTACACACCCATGAGCTACCACACACACGTCACCTACGACACAAGCGGCGCAACCGGAGACGCCGGCCTCGCGACGGCAGCGACCTCCGGCTCGTTCACGGAGAACGACGGGACGAACGTGACGCCTTCGCACACGGTTCAATTCGACGCGTACGGGAATGTGCTATCGCTCGGCAACGGGGTGGCCAGTTGGACTTACTCGTACGATTCACTGAACCGGCTGTCGACGGCAACCGACCCGGATGGAGTCGCGTCCTATCGGTACTACAACGCGGACGGCACGATTTCAAAGTCCGAATCCGCCTATCAGCACGCGACGAATACTGGCGCGGCATATGCTTACGACGCCGACGGAAACGAAATTTCGGAACAGCACTACCGGGGCGGGACCTATAATAGCGGTGGCTCACCTACGCTTCCCGGTGCGCCGTCGACGACCACCAAGTTCTATGATGGTGCCGATCGCCTTGTCGAAGTCGTTCTGCCTTACGATCAAGCCCATGACGTCTACACGAATTCGTGGATAACGCGTTACATCTATGATCTGTCGCAGGGGGGCACGGTTGCATTCCGTGGGCAAACTATCTCCGCTCACGGCAACCTCTTTAAGATCCAGCAGTTCCTTCCTAGCGGCTCTCAGCTCCAGAGCTGGGCGCCGGGAAGTCCGAAAATCGCTAACACGCAGGCTAGCGATATTAAAGGCTGGGCGTTCGACGCGCTGGGTCGTTCGACTGCGCAATACAGCGTGGTTAACGGGCAGATCTCGACGCGCTCCTTCACCCACGACTCGAATAGCGCCTACGGACTCTTGACATCGGTCTGCAATGCGGTCGGTCAATGCGGTTCGGCAACGTATGATGCGGCAGGCGACGTGAGCAGCATATCCTACGGCGATGGCAGCACGCCAAACGAGGCATATACATACGATCCGGATCTGCGGCCCATTACTGCAACGTGGTCGAACGTTGGAACACAGACGGTGGCTTATGATCCTAGCGGTCGAATCACCGCTTCACAAGATCCTAGCGGCGCAGGTTTAAGTTCGCCAGCAACCGTGAGCTATCATTACTATCTAAACGGTGCGCGCAGCAGCGTCGACGTGACCTCCAGTGGCTTCACTCAAGCCGGCATCCTCTCGTATTCGTACCGCGGCGACGGCGCGATGCAAACACAGGCAATCACGGACAGCGCGAATGGAAGCGTGGGCACCACGATCCAGCACTTCCAGTTCACAAATGCCGGCCGCTTTTCGCAGCAGACCGAATCAGGTCCGGGCGCAAATTCGGGAACGATCGCGGCTTCCTACCAGAACGGCCAACTCAGCGGCAAGACGCTGCCTGGTGGCAGCTTCTCCACGTTTGAGTATGATCCCGAAGGGATGATTCTTGGATACGGAGAGACTGGGGGAGCACTGGGGGTTCCGCCATCCCTTACATTCACCTACACCACTCGCGGAGAGCTCGCAGCGAGCGGCACGGCAAACAACTCGTTCGCCAACGGCGTCGCTCTGGCCAATACGACCGACTCAAACGGGAATCCGATTACAGTATCTTGGGATGACTTGATGGGCGTTCCGCTCGGGACGGGTGGCTATACATTCGATCAAGCCGGCCGCTTAACGCAAGATCCATCGGGCACGACACGCTCGTTTGATGCAAATGATCATCTCACGAGCGAGTCATATGTTGGCGCGGGAGACGCTCTGCTCACATACACGTGGGGACCCAACGGCCATCCAGCGGCCATCGGCTCGGCTTTTGGTTCATCGATGCCCTCGCTTTCGCAAGTACAATCGGATACTTTGCATTGGGACGGCGATCAGGTGCTCTTCAGCACCAATCCATCGAGCCAAGCCGACGACATCAAGATCGGCGCGGACGCGGAGATTCTCCCTATTGATTCTCGCTACAGCGGTATGACCTCATATGATCGCGATATCACTGGGAACGTCGCCTTCTGCCATAATGCGACCGGAGCGAACGGGACGGCGGCGGCGGATCCTTACCATATTCGCACACGCTATGCTACGATCAACGCCTCACCGTGCCGCGGCAACAGCATGACGGCTCCGGCCTCCGGAATGTGGTGGGGAAATCCACAGAGGGTCACGCCCTCGATGGGCGCAGGGACCGGGCAAGTAGTCGGCATGCCCGCTCCCGATGGGATCGCAGATGATTTCAACATCATTCAGGGCGTACGCGCGTACGATCCGCAACTCGGAACATGGGAAACCCCGGATTCGTATTCCGGTGACATTGCTGATCCAATGAGCGAATCGAGCTACACGTACAACAACAACAATTCCGTGAATTTTAGGGACCGGTCTGGCTTTGATCCTACGACAAATCTCCCGGACGACTGCTCGCTTTGGGGGTATTATTCCGGTGGCCCCGGCTCAGGTGGAGGCGCTTCAGGAATTGAATGCACTTACGAACCCACAGGGTTCGCAAGCCTGTATCCGGTCTGGAATGCCATAGGATCATTGTTACTCGGGTGGGGTGATGATGCGCGCAGGGGTCTTCCAAATGCGATCCAAGGCGGAGGTGGCTTCCAAGCCGGTCTCTTTGGCGCTGGGGTGAATGGGGGAATTACCAACTGCGGTCAAACCTTCGGCGGTGCAGGTGCAAACATGGGGGGACCATTTGAATTCTCCGGCGCAGGTTATCTAATGGCGGATTGGTCGCTTACCGGCAACAACGACGTCTTCCTGACCAACAACTGGGGAATTACGGGTGGCTATGGGCTCGGTGTTCAGACAGGCGGTCCCATAAATAACGGAACCGTCGGGGCGCCAAAGTATGTCGGGGGCGGATTCACCACTCCGGGCGCCGTGTTCTCCCCTGGCAACCACGCTGGCCCGCAGCTGCCGGTCCCCTGGAAATGCTAAGTGACGCCTATTCAATTTGGGGTTTCCTTAACTATCGGTGGGCCCACTTCAGCCGCAATCGGGCTGCTCATGATGAAGTACAGTCGTGATCTGGCACTGCCACCAAACCCCGCCCTTGCTAGGAGTCGCTGGTTTTCGCTGGGCCTAGTTGCAACAATCTGTGGGATCCTTTTGTTCGGCTTGGGACTATACACGTTTTACGTTATCGCTTCTGGTGGACGAATAATCATGCCGAAATGAGGCGCGGGCCAGCCTGGATGTCGCGTGAATTGGATATGGCCTGAGGATGTATGTGCACAGAGAACTCCGGAAGCTATACTGAAAAATGTCCGGATCCCGAAATAGCCTACAAAGTATAGCCCTTGTTTTTATATTTGTAGCGCTGACGAGTTGTTACGTTCATACCGCGCCGAGTGGCGCCGATCGCCAGAGCATTGCGTACATGGACAGGGCCGTAAGAAGCATTTTTACATCATGGAGCGTTTCCGTGCTTGACCGGCAGCGGGTGCGCGATTTCTATAGGTACTCTTCCCCGGAAAACATGCGAGCGCTGTTTTTGATTGGACGTCGCAAGCTTGGGCCACTCCGGGACTATGTTGTAGCAAGTTCTAGCAGAGAGAAATCGGTTGGATTTTTCCGAAGTGTTGAAAGCACACTGTTTCTATTGAACGCTCGCTTTAAGAAGGCAACCGGACAAATATATATACAAATTGTCAAACAAGACGATTCATACAAGGTCCAGAGCTTTACAGTCGAATCCGACGCATTTAGCAGATGATAGGCGCTCCTGCCCAATGCTTCATCTGGAAATGGCAAGCATCCAAGTGAGTTCCCTCTCGCGTGGCTTTCTTTATTAAGGAAGATGCGCGACCGACCCACATGCAACCCGGCGAACATCTGGCTTGCGTGTGAGCAGGAACCGCATGGCGATCATGCCGGCGGCGTCGCGCCCGTACTCCGCGCTTTCGCGACGAGCGAATTCGCCGACAGTGGCCAGCGTTATGCCGGCTTTGCCTACAACGATGCGCTGCAGGTTGCAAGGACCGCCCGCACGCCGATCGTTTATCCGCGAGCCGGGATGGTGTGGCGCACGAACGACGGCGTAACGCTGACGTTCATCGGACCGTCGTTGCCGCTGCTAGCTCACACGCGCAACGACATCAACAACAACTCGCTGGCCTTCATCTTGCAGTACGGCCGCTTCCGAATGCTCTTTACCGGCGACGCCGGCGCCGAGGCCGAGAGCCGCTTTCTGGCCGACGGAATCGATTTGCACGCGGATGTGCTCAAGGTGGGCCATCACGGCTCCGCCTACAGTTCGACGCGCGCCTTCATCAGCGCAGTGCATCCAGGCTACGCAATCATCTCCGTCGGCCGCCATAACCTGTTCGGCCACCCGTCGCCGCAAACGATTGACACGCTGCAACGATCAGGGGCGCGAGTCTTTCGCACGGACGAAAACGGCGCCGTAACCGTCACGAGCGATGGACTTGCGGTGAGCATTGGAAGAATGCTGTAGCGCTATTGCCCTTCGTACGCTCGTCGCAAAGCGTCGATGTCGAGTTTTTCCATTTGCAGCATCGCCTGCATGGCCCGTTGCGCCTTCACCGGATCGGGGCCGCCCAATACGTCGCTTAAGCCGGCGGGCACGATGTTCCATGAAAAGCCGTACTTATCGCGCAGCCAGCCGCATTGCATTTTTTCGCCGCCTTGCGAGAGCTTGTCCCACAGTGCATCCACTTCGGCCTGATTCTCGCAGTCTACGAACAACGCGATCGGCGGCATACCGGTTATCGATGCAGGTTGAAAGCCGTTGAGCGCTTTAAAAGCTTGCCCTTCGAGTTGAAACTCCACGACCATTACGGCGCCGCTCGGGCCCGGCCCCGCATCCGTATACCGGCTGACGTTGTCGATCTTTGAATTCTTGAAAATCGAAACGTAGAAATTAGCAGCTTCCTCGGCTTTGTCGTTAAACCACAAGAAGGGAACGATTTTTTGCATCCCTACACCCGATCGCCGGTGGAAGCGTTTCTAACGAACAGCGGCGCAAACTGCGCGCGCAGCGGCCACGCAACAACAAACCACAACAGCACTGTGAACAGTGCCAGCGGAATCGTGGCAATCTGCATCGTGAGGTGATAGGCCAAGATATTTGCCAGGACCGCAGCCAACGTCACGATCGCCAAGGGAACGAACCGGTTCGTTAACAGCATGATTCCCGTGATAACCTGGACGCCGGACGTAAACCAAATGTAGTGTGACGTGATCATCGGTGTTAGCCATTGGAGGGCGATGCCCGGCGGCGGCGGAGCTGGAATGAACGGGTGAAACCCGTTGAGCCCGATGACCAAAAATATGAGACCCAGCAGAAGTCGTGCGGCAACAAATACAATTTTCATGCGATCGTCCTATATAGACTTAGAATGTTTCCATCCGGATCCTTAAACCAAGCAACTTTGAGCCCACCGGCAACGTGTACATAGGCTCGATTATACCCCATTACGAACTCTGCGCCATGCGCAAAGTCAATACGAAAAATCTGGAAGAGCTGAAATGGGCGTCTCCAAAGGGCACGTTCACCGGCTCGGGGATTCAGGTCTCCGAAGCACTTGGCCGCAAGCCGCAATCGACGGATCTGCGCGAACGCCATCCTTTTGATATCGAGATCGCACGCATTTCACCCGGCAAACCTCCCTATCCGTACCACTCGCACAGCATGCAGTGGGAGTTTTACCACGTCATCTCGGGCAAGGGCGCGGTGCGTCACGAGGACGGAACGACGCCGATCGTTGAAGGCGACGCCTTCATCTTCGAACCCGGACAACCGCATCAGCTGATCAACGACGGAACCGACGATCTGGTGGTCTACGTTGTCGCCGACAATCCGATCGGCGAGTCCTCGCATTATCCCGACAGCAACAAATGGATCGTCCGCTCACCCGAGCGCAGAGTCATGCGCTCCGAACCGCTTGACTATTTTGACGGTGAGGAGTAACTACTTTTCGGGATCGATATCGGTGTGGCCGGTGGTGCTGAGCAGACTGACCTCTTCATCTTCGAGGTCGAGCAGCGCCGTAATGCGGCGCATGACGGTGTTGTCGATCTTTCCGCGGTCGCGCAAACGGATCAGTTCTTCGCGCTGAACGCCTAAGAGCTCGCGTTCGATCATACGGTACTGCGACGTGACGCGGTTGCGGTATTCCTCGCCTTCCTTCGCATCCGCGAATTCACGCCACCTCGAACGATGGTGTCGCTGCAGCGCCGCGAGGATCGGAGGCGGAACTCTCCGTTCCTTTCGGAGCGCTGCCAGCCGGATCAGGGCAACGCGGGCGATGCGCGAAAGCGCCAGACGCTCTTCGCGCTCGTCCTGATCGTCTTCGCGGATCCGCAGCAACCGCAGCAGCCAGGGCAACGTTCCGCCTTGCCCCACCAGTGTCGCGAGCAGCACGGCAGAAGTCAGGAAAATGATCAGGCTGCGCTGCGGAAACCGGCCCGCGCCGATCATCAGCGGCAGCGCCAACGCGGCCGCAAGCGAAATGCCGCCGCGCATGCCCGTCCAGGCAAGAACGCTCACATGCGCCCAGTCCGCTTTTCCGCGCTCGTGCTCGGGTTCGTTCGTAAACGGAATCAGCGCCTGGCCGAAAACCCAGAGAAGCCGCACGATGATGACCGTAGCGCAGATCGCAAGCGCGAGCCAGACCAAATGCGCAGCCGAGTAACGCGAGAGACTCTCGGTAAGAATCGGATGAAACTGCATCCCGACGAGCACGAAGATGAAGGCGTTGACGACGAAGACGATCGTTACCCAAAACCCGGTCGCACGCTGGCGCGCGCGCGGCGTCAAGACGCGCGGAGTAAACCGGCTGACGAAGATGCCTGTTACAACAACCGCCAGCACGCCGGAAACCTTAAAATGATACGCCGGCAAATATGCGAGGTAGGGCGCCATGAGTGAAATGATCGGCTGCAGTTCATCGTCGCGCGTGAAGTGCCACGCCGTGACGATGAGGCCGCCGGCGATCAGCCCGATCGCAATTGCGGCCACGACGGAAATAACGAGCTGTTCGAAGGCTTGGCCGATGGTAAACACCTGTCCGAGGACCGCGCCGATTGCAACGGCATAGATGATGAGCGAGGTCGCGTCGTTGATCAGACTTTCGCCCTCGATCGTCGCGATCAGGTGGCGAGGGACGCGCAGTTTATCGGCGATGCTTGCAAACGCGACTTCGTCGGTTGAGGAAACGATCGCGCCGAGCACGAGCGCGGCCGGCCAGCCCATGGCCGGATCGACCTTGTGGGCCACAAACGCGACCGCCACCGTCGTCGCGATAACCAGCCCAAACGCAAGTTGGAAGATCCACGCGGCTCCCTCCTTGAAGCCGCTGGTCGGCGCGGTGACGCTCTCCCAATACAGCAGCGGCGGCAGAAAGACCAAGAAGACGAGGTCGGGGCGCAGCTCTGCGCGCGGTATGCCCGGAATGAAGCCCAGGATGATTCCGCCCAGCACGAGCACGATCGGATAGGCCACGCCGATCCGTTTGGCAAGCGCGACCAGGACGAGAATCGCAACGGCAATGACCGCCAGCGCGGCGATGCTCATTCCGCCGCTTTATATTATTGCAGGACTTCGTCCTCGGCCGGTTCGCTGATCGCACGCTCGATCGCCGCTTCCAAGCGATCGTGCCCCTTGTCGCCCGCCTGAAAGTGGCGCAGCTCGTGCCGGCGGTTGAAGACATAGTATGAAGGAACGAATTGATTTTGAAACCGCTCGACGATCGTATGGTCGTTATCGATCGCGCACGGCTGCGTGAAACCCATCTCTTCGAGCGCGTCCTTGCGGACGGCGTCGACGTCGAGTTCGGCTTCCGAGCGCGGCTGATGAACGGCGATGAAGACCATGCCTTCCTTACCGAAGCGCTCGCGCCAGATCTTCAGTTGGTCCGCGGCGTTGTGGCAGAGATGACAGGTGATGGACCAAAAGTGCACGAGCACCGGTAAGCCGCGCAGCTCCTCGGGTTTCGGCTCGCCGTTAACCCACTCCGCACCCCCTCCAGCGATGGGAGAGGGCTGCGCATCCGCAAAGGCACTAGACTTTTTGCAGCAGAGCTTTGCCGGGCTTCCACTCGGCCGGGCACAGGCCGCCGGTTTGCAGGGCCTGCAGCACGCGAATCGTTTCTTCAACGCTGCGGCCGACGTTGTCGTCGGTCACGACCGCGTATTTGAGAACGCCTTCCGGATCGATGATGAAGAGGCCGCGTTGCGCCGCGCCGCTGTTTTCATTGAGCACGCCGTATGCGCGCGCGGTTTCTTTGGTGAAATCGGCGACGAGCGGATACTTGAGCCCCGCGATTCCATTTTTTTCGCGCGGCGTATTGATCCAAGCCCAGTGGCTGAATACCGAGTCGGTCGAAGCGCCGACGATATCGCAGTCGACTTGCTTGAACTCGTCGGAGCGGTCGGAGAGCGCCGTGATCTCCGTCGGGCAGACGAACGTAAAATCGAGCGGGTAGAAAAAAAATACCAGCCAGCGGCCCTTGTAATCGGAGAGCGAGATCTCTTTTCCGAGGTCCTTCGAGCTGGTCGCACCCTTGGTGCTCTTGAGTTTAAAGTCGGGGGCGGGCTTGCCAACCTGTGCCAACATGAACGGTCACTTTCTATTTGAAGCGGAGTGGTCTGAGGTCAGATTCTACCCTATCAGGGCAAAAAGTGAAAATGACTTTCACGTCTCTGTCTTCCCTCCCCGTCCCACGCACAAGGGGTTTGGGACGGTGTGGCGGGAGCGCTAACCATACTCTGCGCTCCCGACGCACTGTCCCAAAGCCCGAAAGCGTGGGACAATACCATCATGGCACGGACACGAAAAGGCGGGGACCCCGGGGCCAAGCGCTTCCAGGCGACCCTCGCGAACCTCAAGCACACCCGGCCCAAGGCCGAAGAGGCCTCGGCGCCGGCGCCCGAACCCGCGGTCGTCGAGAGCCAGGTTCCGAAGGCGGAGCCGCCCCCGCGCGCCACCACCCGGACCAGGAGCGCACAGGCCAAGACCAAGCTGCGCTGACCGCGAAATAGCCCCAGAATGGACACGCAAAAGATTGAGCCGGCGGCTCCCGAGCGGGCTGCCCACGACCCCGATACGCCCCAAGCTTTAGTCGACTTTATGTCGAGTGGTTGGCTGGAGGCGCCGATCACCGTCGCCCGCCCCAAACAAACGGAGCGTTTCGCCGAGCGGCGCGCGCAGCTCGCGCGCGCTTTTCCGGATGCAGTCTTGGTCATTCCGGCGGGCGAGGAAACAGTGCGGTCCAACGATACGAACTATCGCTTCAGGTCGTCGAGCGATTTCGCGTATTTGGTCGGACCGGGCGAGGCAGGTTCGACACTCGTATTAGAGCCGGCGAGCGGATCGCACCAGTCCGTGCTGTTCGTGCCCGCGCACAATCGCGGCGACAAGGCGTTTTTCGCCGATCGCGTCCACGGCGAGCTCTGGGTCGGGCGTCACCGCGGCGTCGATGAAAGCCAACTCTTTTTCGGAGTCGATCGCTGCCGGCCGATGGATCAAACGAAAGGGTATTTGGACGAGCTGCGTTCCCGCGGCGCAACGATTCGCAACGTCGACGAGGACGCCGAGCTGGCGACGTATCTTGCGGAGATGCGGCTGATCAAAGACCAGTACGAGATCGGCGAGCTGCGCACGTGCGTCGAGATTACCAAACGCGGATTCGAAGACATCATTCGCATTCTTCCGCGCGCCCGCTCTGAGCGAGAGGTTGAAGCCGCGTTTTGGTCGCGCGCGCGCATCGAAGCCGGCGACGTCGGCTATTCCACGATCGCCGCCGCCGGCGAACACTCGTGTACGCTCCATTGGATTCGCAACCACGGCGAGCTGCGGCAAGGCGATCTGTTGCTCGTCGACGCGGGCGTGGAAGCGGAATCGCTCTACACTGCAGACATCACGCGAACGCTTCCGATCAACGGACGGTTTAACGCGGAGCAGCGCGTCGTTTACGATCTCGTTTTTGAAGCGCAGCGCGCGGCCTTCGCGCAGGTCAAGCCGGGCAACGACTTCCTGGAACCCCACCGTGCTGCGATGCGTGTGCTGGCGCAAGGTTTGATCGGCTTGGGCATTCTGAAGTGCCCGCTCGAAGAAGCGCTCGATCCGCAAAACCAATATTACCGGCGCTACACGCTGCACGGAACCAGTCATATGCTGGGCATCGACGTGCACGACTGCGCCAAAGCGCGCATTGAAAATTACCGGTATGGAAAGCTGAAAACAGGCATGGCGCTCACCGTTGAACCCGGCCTCTACTTTCAGCCTGACGACGGCACGGTTCCCGAACGCTTCCGCGGGATCGGCGTTCGGATTGAAGATGACGTCGTGGTGACGGAGAACGGTCATGAAAATCTCTCCGCCATTTTGCCTTCGACCGCCGATGCGGTCGAAATGTGGATCGCGCAGATTCAAAGCAGGTAACGATGCAAACCGTCGGGTCGGGTGACGCGCTTATCGTCGTAGACGTCCAAAACGATTTCTTGCCGGGCGGAGCGCTGCCGACGGCCGAAGGCGACCGGATCTTCGCGCCGCTCGAGCGCGTGATGCCGCTCTTTGCGTATGTCGTCGCCACGCGCGACTGGCATCCGAAAGAGCATCCGCATTTCAAAGACTACGGCGGCAGCTGGCCTTACCATTGCCTGCAGCACACGCATGGCGCCGGGTTCGCCCCGCAAATGAACCTCGCGTATGTCGATGAGATACTGAGCAAAGGAACGATGGCCCCATGGCACGGTTATAGCGCGTTCGAAAATTCGGATCTGGCAGAGCGGCTGCGCGCGCGCGGCGTGCGCCGCATTTTCGTAGCCGGCTTGGCGACGGATTATTGCGTAAAGGAAACCGCGCTCGCAGCGGTTCAGAGCGGGTTCGAAACGCTCGTGATCAGCGACGCGATCGCACCGGTGAACGTGCATCCGGGCGACGAGGCCGCCGCGGCGGCGGAGATGGAAAAACAAGGCGTGCGCTTCGTGACGAGTGACGAGCTGCGCACCGCTGCATGACCGATCACGTCTATCGCGATCAAGTCCTCGAAGTAGAACCAACCGGCATCGAATATATCCCACCCGAGCAGCGCCACGGCAACCCGCGGCAGCTTTTCGGCTTGTGGTTCTCGGCCAACGCCGAGATCGCGACGTGGATGGTCGGCGTCTTTGCGGTCGCCTTGTATGGAACGAGTTTGACCGGCGCTGCACTCGGCCTCGTGGTGGGCAATCTGGTGGGATTCGCGCTGCTCGGAGTGCTTGGAACGTTCGGCCCGCGCTACGGCGTGCCGCAGATGGTGGCTTCACGGCTGGCGTTCGGCCGGTATGGAAACGCGCTGCCGGCGGCGTTGAGTTTTCTGGCGGGCGTGGGCTGGTTTGCGATCAATTCCGTCTTCGGAGCGTACGCGCTGCAAACGATCACAAATCTACCCTACGGCTTCGCACTTGCGATCATGCTTCTGCTGCAAATCTTACTCGCCGTGTACGGCTACAACATGATTCACTGGTTCGAGCGCGTGAGTTCGGTTTTGCTGGGCGGCGGTTTCGCGCTGCTCGGCGTTATTACGTTCGCGCGGGCGAACTGGCATGCGGCTTTCAACACGCATGCGCCGTTTGCGGCCGGCGGCGAAATGGGCGGAGTCATTTTAGCGACCGCACTCGGGTTTTCATACGCAACCGGTTGGGTGCCGTGCGCCTCGGATTATTCACGCTACCTTCCGGCGAATGCAGATCCGCGGCGCATCTGGTGGTACTCCTTTCTGGGCACGGTAATCCCGTGCATCGTTCTAGAAGTCATGGGCGCCGCCACGGTGACCGCGGTACGCGGCATCAATCTGAGCAACGCTACGCCCACCGACGCGATTCATAATCTTTTGCAGTCGGTCGGCGCCCCGTCGTTTGTGGCGACGATCGTTTTGCTCAGCGTCGTGCTTGGAACCCTGACCGCCAACTGCATGAACCTCTACTCGGGTGCGATGGCCGCCCTGGTCGTCAAATTTCCAACGCAATCGCTGCGCGCGCCGATTGCAACCGGCATCATTTTTGCCGCTTTGACCGCACTGCTCTTTCGCGTCGCGCATCTGCCGGCGACGGTCGCGCTCGGAGTCGCGCTCGCCGTCGGAGTGGTGGTTGGAATCGTTGCCCACGTGCGTATCGCCCGGTGGCGCGCCGCGATTGTCGTGGGAGTGCTCGGCGCGCTGATCGCGTCGGGCGGTGGACATCCCAAACAGACCGCCAACCTGTACACAGACTTTCTACTGCTGCTTTCGTATTGGGCTTCACCCTGGGCCGCCGTCGTCTTCATCGACTGGCTGCACCGGCGCGGGCACACCGTTCCGCCGCAAGAACTCGAAGGCGGCCCGCGCTTCCGTACCGGATTGTACGCGTGGATTATCGGTCTGGCCGCATCGATTCCGTTTTGGGATCAAGCGTGGTACACGGGTCCATTTGCCGCGGCCTATCCGCAATTCGGCGATCTCTCGTATTACGTCGGTTTCATTGTCGCCGCCATAATCATGATCGTGACGACGCCAAAACATGCTGCAAGTCCAGCACGTACGTAAGGAGTTCGGAAGCGTGCGCGCCGTGCGCGACGTTTCGTTTTCCATCGAAGCCGGCTCGACGTTCGGCTTGCTCGGGCCAAACGGCGCCGGCAAGACGACGACGATGCGCATGATCGTCGGCATCTATATGCCCGACGGCGGTTCGATCGCGTGGAAAAGTGCGCCGATTGACGGGCGCATACGGCGGCGGTTCGGCTATTTGCCCGAAGAGCGCGGATTATACGGCCGCATGAAAGTGCGCGAGCAGATTGCATTCTTCGGCCGCCTGCACGGCCTGGTCGAGCCGGATGTAACCACCCGCACGCAGCGCTGGATCGACAACCTCGAGCTGAACGAGTACGTCGACCGTCCGTGCGCCGAGCTTTCCAAAGGCAATCAGCAAAAAGTGCAAATCGCGTGCGCTGCCGTGCACAATCCCGAGCTGCTCGTCCTCGACGAACCGTTCACGGGCCTCGATCCGGTGAACGCAGACATGCTGCTGGCAACACTGCGCGGCCTGAAGCAAAACGATACGACGCTCGTTCTCTCGAGCCACCAGATGTGGCAGCTCGAACAACTGTGCGATCGCTTCTGCATCATTACGAACGGGGAGAACCGCGCATCGGGAACGCTTGCGCAGTTGCGCGCGGTCTGGACGACGCGCGTCATCCGCATCGAGCCCGGAGGCGAAGCCGTGCGCCGCGTCCTGCAGTCCGTCGCCGGAGCGCATCCGCTGGCGAGCGACGACGGTGCGCTGCTGTACGAGGTTCCGGCGAATACCGAGCTGCCGAGCATCTTGCGCGATCTGGTCGCCGTCGAATCCGTCACGCGCTTCGAAGCGATCGAGCCGTCCTTGCACGACATCTACGTGCGCACGATCGAGGGCGCGGCATGAACGATTTCATCACCGTGTACTCCGCCGAGATCATGCGCCGCTTGCGCTCGCGCATCTTCATCGTGGGCATTCTCATCGGAGCGATCGGCATCGCGGCATTGATAAAGCTGCCGGCATTGATGGATTCAGTCGCAACCCAAGCCAACCGGATCGAGATCGCCGGCGATCCTGCGCTCGTATCACAAGCAGGGCCTTTGCTTCGCAAGGATTATCACGTCATCCGCGCGTTGCCCGGCAAGACGACTATCCTCCCGTCGGATCTCAGCGACGCAAAAAACGTCAGTGCGATTATCCTGTTGCGCCGGTCCGGCCACAGCATGAACGTCGTCGTCTACGCGCGTGACCCGGGAAACATCAGCGTGAGTTCTCTACGCCGCGATTTGCTCCCGATTTCGCTGCAAATCGCGACCGGGTTGTCGCGTGCCGACCTCAGCAGTGCTATGAAGTTGCCCGTCGCGATGCGCGCGATCAATTCAAAGTTCGGCACCGCGGCGCAGGCCAACGATGCCCGCATTATCGCCTATATTATGCTCTTCTCGCTGTACATTCTGATCATGATTAACAGCCAACTCATCATGAGTTCGGTCGCCGAAGAAAAGACGAGCCGCATCGCGGAAATGCTGGTCGCGTCCGTAAACCCCAGCGCTTTGCTCAGCGGCAAGATCGCCGCATCCGCCACCTTGGCGATCGTGCAAATGATCATTTGGATCGGGGTCGGCTTCCTCTTTGGCGCCCACCCGGGCGCTCCGCCTGCGCTCGAGGCCGCCGACAGCGCGCGCGCGACGACATTTTCGCTTTCGAGCGTGTCGAGCGCCGACCTCGCGGGTTTTGCGGCATTCTTCTTGCTCGGCTATCTGCAGGTGTCGACGATGTTCGCAGCCGTCGGTTCGCTGGTCAACCGCACGGAAGATCTCGGCGCGCTGGCGGGTCCGCTCGTCATTCCGGTCGTCGCCGCATTCCTGATCGCCATGACCGCGCTGGCAGCTCCGAATACGCCTGTCGTGATCATCACAAGCTTCGTTCCGCTGATCGCGCCGTTCGTGATGTTCGCGCGCATCGTCGTCAGCGACGTCCCAGCGTGGCAAGTTATGCTGTCGCTGGCGATCAACATCGCGGCAACGTGGGCTATCGCCGTGCTGGCCGGAAAAATTTACCGCGTCGGCATGCTGCTCTACGGACGTCCGCCGAAGCTCGCGCAGATTTGGTCCGTCATCCGTTCATAGCTCCGCGCTAGCGGCCAGGCCTCATTTCGCTTGGCCACGGTCTCGCTCCGACATCCTGTCTCCGCTCGCCCTGCCTCTTCGCCCGCTCCCGCCATCCATGGCTCCGCGGGCGAATTCACACGACCTGCGCTGAAACGAGGCCTGGCCGCTAGCGCGGAGCTACAACGAGCTTCTTGACCAGACTCTGCTCGGACACGCCGGATGAGATATTTGCGACGACATAATACGTCGTTTCGGCTTTCACGCTCGGCGCGCTCAGTGTGACGGCGTCTTGGCCGGCCGAAACGTCACCTTGTTCGACGGTATTGCCGGCAGCATCGGTCAACGACACGCGCGAATCGCCGTGGTTGCCTTTGAGCGTCACGATCACATCGTCGCCGGGCGCGACGCGATCTGCCGAAAGCACGAGCGCGAGCGGCGCATTCGCGGACGCCGCCGCCGTGGTGCTTGCGACGGTATCGCCGGGTTGCACTAAGACGCCAAGCGTTGAAACAGCGTCGGCGGTCCCGTTGCGCGCGTGTAGAACGACGCGCATCTTTTGACCCGCGGCGGCTTGCGGAACTTTTAGCGTACTCGTGCCGTCAGCAAAAAGTGCAGCGCTCGCCCACAAACGCCCGGTTTCGTCGATCAGCCAAACTTGTCCGGAGCTTGCGTTGGTCGAGTAATGCACTTGCAGCGGTGAACCCGCGCGCACGACGGGTGAAACGATCGTAAATGATTCGATGCGCGGTGGAACGGGCGTCTTCGCGGTCTTCGGCGGCGTTGCCGGATCGATAACCACGCGACGCGACGCTTGCGCCGTGCCCAGCGGTCCGGCCAGATTTGCGGCGAGCACGAGCTGCGATCCCGAGTTGCGCGGCAACGTAAAGTGCAGCGTGCCTTGGCGCTGCGTCAGCAAACCCGCCGCCAGCTGACGGCCGTCCTTTGTCTGCAGCGTATATTGCATCGATCCCCAGCCCGCAAACGCGTACGGAACGTCGAGCGGAGCGCCCGCAAATGCCCGCGCTGGCGCGGCGAGCAGATCGATGCGCGGCGTGGCAACTGCCGCGCCGAACGCGCCGCCGACCACTGCGGCCAGCGTGGCCGCCGTAATTTTCAGCCAGCGTTTGCGCTTGTTGGCGCGCGGCGGTGCGGGGGCTTCGAGCGTGAATGCAATGTCCGCGCCCGAAACTTTGACGATCGCGCGATCGTATGGCCCGACCTCGGCCAGCCGCACCGGCAATAGCGTTTCTACGATCGCAAAAGGCGCGACGTGCACATCGAGTGGATAGGCTAGCACCGGCATCTCGCGCGACCGCGCGCACGTCATGCGAGCGCGTAGCGGCGTAGCGCTTTGATTTGTTACGCGCAGCGCATAGATAGCAGTCCCGGCGCGACGGTCAACGCCGACGAGCGCGAGGCCGCCCTCGACATCGCCTTGTGCTAACGCAACACGCGCGCGCGTTCCATATGGCTCCGCGCCTCCGCGGCGAACCGGCAACTGCGATCGGCGGCCGGAATAGCGCGCCAGCTCGGAAGGCATGGCGTTCACTCTGAGATCACCATTTGGGACGTGCTCGACATTTGGAGAACCGCCTTCGAAACCAGGGGCAGATCGAAATTGAACGGATAGGAAACGGTGACCGCGACGGTGCAGCCCGGCGCGTTGGGCGGGTTGGCGTAACAACCGGAGCCGTTGGACCACGTTGTGGTTACGGTGGCATTCGCGGCAGTCAGTAGAGGCAGTTGCGACGCAACGTAAGCTTTTACCGTGGCGGCCGTTGCCGGGCAAGCCGGCGCAACGCAATCGGATCCGCGCACAATCGCCCAGCGGGTTGCAAGGCGTGCCGCGTTATCGACCGTGTGATACGTGTAGACAGCCCTGGCGAACTCCAATATGCCGAAGATCAACATCAGCATGAGCGCCGACGAGATCGCAAACTCGACCATGGTGGCGCCGCGTTGGGCGTGTGTCACTGGGCGACCACCCGCGACGTCGCGGTCGCGCTGACCGGTAACGATGAGGGAAGAAGCGGATACTTGAAGATCGAATGAGCCGTGCCGCTGACGGTAACGCTGATGAATTCGACCGGGTGTCCGCTCGCACAGGTCAGCGGCAGCGAGCACGGTGTGGCTGAGTACGAAGCGCCGTTCCAGCACGAACACGATGCGCTGGAAGTAACGGCGAGGGCGGAGATGCCGTTGACGCCGTCGTTCTGCACGGCCGACTGTATGCCCGGCGAATCGAGCGCAGTCGTGCCGTTCTGCGCTCCGTATGCGGTACCGGCGCGGGCCGCGTTTGCGACGATGATGCTGAAGTATGCATAGCGCCCGATCTCGGCTACCCCAAGCAAGAGCAGGATCAGAAGCGGAATGGCGACGGCAAACTCGACGAGCGCTACGCCTCGCTCCCCATCCCATGTGCGGACCGCTTCTCGATCGCTCATCGGTTCTCTACTCGGCCAAGGTCGGCTGCTGAATCAGCGAGCCGTTGGGCGGCGGGCTGGGGAAGTTCTGCGTGCTCCCGTTGAAATTCACATCGCCGACAACCAGCACAGTGTACGCGTCCAGCGCGCCATTGAAATTCACGTTCACGCTTGGAAAGTACATCAAGCCGCTCACAATCTGGCTCGAGGCGCCGTTGAAATTTGGATTCGACGCGTTCCCGGGAATCTGATAAATCAACACGCCGGCCGTGGACCCCGTCGCCGGCGGCGTCAGATTGAGTCTTACGCCGTTAAAGTTGAACGATCCGGTTCTCGTCACATAGAACGTTACTCCGCTTCCCGTCAAGCTGGCGCCGTTGAAATTTGTGGAGCCGTTGATCACGTAGAGGCCGGGGTTGAAAGTCACGGTTGCGCCGTTCAAATTCATCGAACCGTAGCAACCGGGGTTTAGAAAGCCATTGTAGCCGTTCCCCTGGAAACTCGGGCACGGGACGGTTGAAGGCGGATTGTTCGCCAGATAATTGCAGCCCGGAATGTGCGGGCAAGGATCGATAACGGTGAGCATCGGCTCGGGCTGCGCCTCCACAAAGGTGGCTCCGTTTTCGTTCGGCGCGGCGCCGCCGGCATAGCCGATGAACGCGGCATCGATGTGAGCGCCGTTGAAGTTCCCGGTCCCGTTCATGGCGATCCCGCACGTTGCGCCGTTGAACGTCATGCCGTTGAAATTCGGCGAGCCGCCGGGGTTGAGCTGGTACACGCACTCCGGGCCGATTCCCGCCGCGCGCGCTACAGCGGTGGTGGCGACCGTCGTCGAGCCTGGACTGAGGACTCCGCCGAAATACTTCGGATAAGCTTTGCTGACGACGACCTGCACGGCGTTGCTCGTGCCCGTATACTGATCGCTGTAACCGGTGTTGACGCTCACGGTCACGCCGCTTACGCCGTCCTGAAAACCGTTCTTGGCCGCGTCCGCCTTCGCGGCGGCGGTCGCGTTGGCGGAACCGCCCGCCAGTTCAGCCGCGCCGGCGATGGCTGCGCCGTCTGCGGCCGACTGTTGCAGCCGCTGATCGTAACGATACGATCCGACGTCCATGGAGAGACCAAGAACCCCGACCAAGACAAAGACGAGCATCGCAATAAATGGCAGCGTCTGTCCGCGCTGTGACTCAGCAGCCATTCTTGTTTCCATAATTCGGCGGCGGCGTTCCGGTCGTTCCACCGGCGGTGATCGCGCCCCACACTCGATTGTAGACCTCATTGCTGCAGTACATAATGAGTCCGGGATAAGCCGAATGGACGAACGATGCCGCACTCGTCACAGTTTGCGGCTGCGTCCCGAGCAGCGGCTGCAAGTAAGCAGGAACGTTTACTTTTGCGGCAACCGTCACAAGCGTGCTGGCAAGGTAGTGCGAAGCCAAGAACTGCGCGCCGCCCAAACCAATGGTGGTCGTCGTGCACGTGCTCGTCGGCGCCGCATCGGGTTGCCAGAAAGGAGCGCTCGTCGGTCCCGGAAATGGCGCGGAGTCCGAAAAGATCGCCGGTGGCGCGGTGGCGCATGGCGCGGGCAGCCCCTGCAAATCGATGTTTTGGTAAATGTTTCCGGCGGTGTAAGCGCCCGCACCGATATCGAAGCCGGTCAGCATGCCGTAACGAAGCGCAAGTTCTGCGCGTTCGCTTACGACCGCGAATTTCGCCAGATAGATCAGGCAGAAAAGCGCCAGCAACACCACGGGGAGCATGATGACCATTTCGATCAGCGTCTGGCCGCGGGATCGGCGCATCACGAACATGTGTAGGAACCCGAAGCCAAGTTGCCCATGTACGGGCGGATGGTCGCCGGGGCGTACCAATTGAGATTCACGGTCAGGCCGCTGAAATCGACGGTATACCAATCGGAGCTGTAGGCCGGCGCCCATTGCGTTTCGGCTGCCTGGTAGATCGTTCCAGTCTGTGGATTAATATCGGTGCCCGGAACGAACGCTTCGGTTTTTACCGGCACGAGCGCTGCCGCGGCGCGGCCGATCACCTGATACGAGGCGCTCTTTGCAAGCTTGAAGAGCAGCGGCGCCGTGTACGATACGTTCTTGCACGCGACGTAGTCGTCAATCGTGGGCAGAGCCTTCCCGTTGCCTTGGCCGTTGCCGTTGCTGACGTCCAGCGATGTATAACTGAAGGAGCACGTATAATCGCCGGCACCGCAATTCGAACCGATATGTCCTTCGGCTTTCTTGACGTCGGCTTGCTGTCCGCCTTCGGTAAAATTGTTGCCTTGCTTGAGCAACTGGACGTCGGCGGTGTAGCCTCCGAGGGCGGCATTATATTCAGCGACCAGTGACTTATAATCCTGATCGCACGTGCTGCCCGGATTCGGGTTGCATCCGCCGACTCCGTTGATTGTATTCAAAATCGCCTGGTTCAGCACGCGAAGGCGGTATTCGTCGAGCGAGGCCGAGTAGAGAATCGTGTTTTCTTCGTTCCAAAGATTCGACTGAATACTCAGCGCCGTCGCGGCGGCTGAGTCGGCTGCGTTCTGCGCCCGGATCTGCCAGATGACCGAACTGGCGTAGTTCGCGACGAAGAACACCATCGTCAGCACGACGATCGTCCCGAGCACCCAAAATGGCATCGTCTGTCCGCGCTGGCGCTCGAACGTACCTAACTGCACGGCGTCCCCGTATCCCAAGAATAAATGGTGTATTCCGCGCCCGAACTGGTGCTGAGAGGGTTCCAGTTCGGCCCGGGCGCCGGGCGCGAAGCGGGGAAGCCTAAAGAGCTTAAATATCCTGAATGGCAAAACCACTCGGAAAACTGGCCGTTTGCACCATTGCCTCCGGTCGAGAGCGTATGCGCGATATAGATCGACCGTAAGCTCGGATAGGTGCAGCTCGTATTGATCGGACAGTAGTTCAAGAGCTGCGCGGCGACGCCGAACTTATAGGTTTGCGCGCTCGGACTCGCGCTCGTGGGGGCGATCTCGAGATCGCTTCCCGTGATCGAAAACGACGTTGGAACGCCCGGCAGTGTAAACCCGCCGGCGGACGTCGCGACTGAGGCCTGTTCCAGGTTGACGCCTGCGTTCGATGCGCTGAGCGCGTTGGAACCGATGTTGGGGAACACTTTCTGGACGCTCGGCAGCGGGCTGGCGCTCGGGTTCGCCGCCAACATGTGAGCGGCAAGAAAGGAACCGCCGTCGGCACTGATTTGGGTGACGGTGAGGATCGCGAGCTGTGCCGCGCCCAGAATCAGCAGCAGCGCCATTCCGATGATTAACGCCGTTTCAGCCATAGCCACTCCGCGGATTCCGCGGTTCACGGCGGATTGGTCCCTAATTTTTGAAGGCCGCCGGTCGTCGTCGTCAGCTGCGTGGCGGCGGTAGTTGCAATTGCCGCTCCGAGTGCCAGCATCGGAAGCGCGATCAGCGCTGCGACCATCGCATATTCCACCAGCGAGGCGCCGCTATCGTCGCGCAGCAGCGCGATGAAATTCTGCACTAACCCTTACCGCGTGATAATTACCGGCGTCATCACGAAGACGACGTCGCTCTGATTGTTTTGGTAATTCGTCGACCGGAAGAGCTTCCCGAGAATAGGCAGATCGCCAAGCACCGGAATCTTCAGAATCGTACGCGTCTCGAGGTGCCGCACCAGCCCGCCCATGATGATCGATTCGCCCGGCTGCGTGATCACATTGGTCGACAGTTTGCTTTCCTTGAGCGCGGGGATGACGAAACCGTTTTGATTGACTCCATCAGCAAAGTCGAGATCCGAGATATCGGGCGCGATCTGCGCTTGCACGGAGCCGTTGCCCAATAAGATCGGCGTCACGTTCAGCTGCACGCCGAAGTTTTCGTACTGGATGCTGACCACTCCCAACCCCGTCGAGATCGGAATCGGAATCTGTCCGCCGACCAGAAAAGTCGCCGGCATTCCGGGCATGGTAACGAGATCCGGTGACGACAGCACTCGCACGTGACCTTCCGACATCAGCAGGTTGAGCGTCGGCGCCAGCGTGATCGTGCGGAAGAACGCGCCGACTTTCAGCCCTGCGCCGAACGGCTCGGGACCTTCGACCACCGGGAAAGTGGGATTGGAGCTGACCGTATACGTATTGTTCGTCCCGTTGAAGTTGGCGGACTGCAGCGATACGCCGAGATTCTTGGCGGCCGTGTTGTCGACTTCCAAAACATAGACCTTGATGTCGATTTGACTATTCGTGTCGGTGCTGATGCGATCGATCAGTTTTCCGTCGCTTGCGAGGTACGGGCCGGCCAACCCGCGCGCGCGTTCGAGAATCGCCGCAACGGTAACGGCGTCGTGCGCGTGGCCGCTGACGATGACGTTGCCCTTACCATCGGGATCGACGCGAATCTCGCCCGCGCCGGGAATCATCGCGAGACCGCGCTGCAAATCGCCGAGCGGATGCGCAACTGTGACGGCGTTGACGATCGAATATTTTTCTGACTGCGCGTATTTGTCGAAGCGGCTCAAAATATCGCTGAGCATCTGAAAGTGCGCGCCGTCGGCGACGGTCCCGCGCACGACCACCGAGCGGTTGAAGCTCACCACCTGAACGCGCGGCTCGTCGATCGACGTGCGCAGCATCTGCGCGATCTGATCGACCTCTTGTTCGGTGACCGTCACCTCATAGGTGACGCGGCCGCCGCCTTCCCAGATGAAGACCGTCGTATGGCCCGGCGCCTTGCCGTTGATCACCAGCTGCGAGCTGCCTATCGGCACGACGCCGGCGATGCGTCCGTCGCCGACCGCCACGCGAGTTAACCCCGGCGTCTGCAGCAGGACCGAGTGCCCCGACTGGACCGAGAGCAGTTGGACGGCCTCTGTCTGCGCGGCGGCGGGCCCCGCTGTGAGGGCCGCGAGCGCGAGAGCCCCGGCTATTCCTAAGAACATCGATCGCATGGCCGTCTGACCTCCGATAGATAAAACACGAGCCGGAACTTCCGGTTCGTAACGTCATCGATTATCCCACGCAGAGATACGTTAACACGTCAACAATCAATAGACAGGCAGTAAAGAGTGGGTACAAACCGTCATTTTTCTATTGAACGGCGGGGCCAGCGATGCGATGATGACGCCACCGAATAGGAGACGGAATTTGCGAACGACCCTGGTTCTGACCACGGCGCTCATGCTTTCCAGCCTTCCGGCTTTAGCAGCCGGGGCTGGGGATTCTTCCGTTTTCTCCAGGCCAGGCAACGTCGTTGGGTTGCGGCCCGGAGGGTCTGCCGGCACACTGGTCGCTCAATCGATCGCTATCGCGCACGGATTCATATCCCTTGTGGCCCGACAGCTGCAAGGCGCGGAGGCAATCGATGTTGAGGGCAATGCGCCGCCAAACGCTCCGGTCACCATCACGCTCCTGGCCACGGTATCGACGGACGTTCCGACGATCGTCGTTAGCCGTCACGACGTCATCACCGACGTCAACGGGCGTTTCGGGGCCATCATCCCCATCGCGTCCGCTTACGAGCGTGGGACGATCCTCAAAATCGTTGCCACTTCGTTGCCCGGCATCATTCCGACGTCGGCGCAACTCGTTATCAACGCTCCCAACGCGGGAGCAAACGTCCCCCTCGAGCAGACGCCGCACCCCGCTCGATGACACATCTGCACACACGAATCGGAGGTCCTATGATCAAGCACATGCTCGCGATGCTTCGCGACGACGAAGGCGCCACGATGGTCGAATACGGCATCATGGTCGCACTTATCGCCGCCGTTTGTATCGTGCTCGTAACGACACTGGGAAAGAACGTCTCCAACGCGTTCTCCTCGGTGAACTCGAGCCTGTAACCCAAGTCACGCAAGAACAACACCAGCCGGGGCTGTCTTCTCTCCCTTCAGCCCCGGCTCAAATTTTTGGAGGTTCCCAGGTGAAAACGTTGATGTCGCTGCTCCGCGACGATTCCGGCGCCACGATGGTCGAATACGGCATCATGGTCGCGCTGATCGCCGCGGTATGTATCGTGCTGGTGATGACGCTCGGACAGAGCGTTAGCAACAGCTTCTCTTCGGTCAACAGCTCGCTCTAGAAGATCGACATGACCCTCGCGCTGGCAACCGTCCTCGCAGCTTCGCTGATTGGGGCGGTTTGCGACATTCGCACGCGCAGAGTCCCGAACATACTCGTCGGCGCTCTGTTCGCGTGCGGTCTGATCGAAAATGCGGTGCTCTTCGGATGGAGGGGCGCAGCGATCGATCTCGCACTGTCGGCGGCCGTGCTGCTCGCCGGCACGATCGCGTTCTCGTTCAAGCTGATCGGCGGCGGTGACGTGAAGCTGCTCGCGGCCGCCGCCGGTACGCTCGGTTATCCCTTGGCGCTCTCGTTCGTTCTGCTGACACTGCTCTGCGGCGGCGTCATCGGTTTGGCGTACGCAGCCGTGCGCGGCAGACTGCAGGCAACCTATGCCAACATGCAGGCGGTAACGCTTCCGCTGCTGGCGGGCATCGCACCCACGCGTCCGGCGAACGGACTTGCCATGCCCTACGCCGTTTCGATCTTCGCCGGTGCGCTGTGCACCGCGGCGCTGGGCGCCGCCCATCTGAGGTTACTGCCATGAATACTCGCCGAACGACGCTCATCGTCGCGCTCGTCGTCGCCGTGCTTACCGGCTGGCTGACGCTGAACTATCTCTCTTCAATTCAAAGATCGAGCGCGGTGAACAATCAGCCTACCGAGATTCTGGTCGCGGCCGAGGAAATTCCGGCACGCATACCGATAACTGCGGCAATGATCGCCAAGGCTACGCGGCCCGCGGCCGCGGTCGAACCCGATGCGCTCACCGATCC
This sequence comes from Vulcanimicrobiota bacterium, assembly GCA_013036315.1. Classification (GTDB taxonomy): domain Bacteria; phylum Vulcanimicrobiota; class Vulcanimicrobiia; order Vulcanimicrobiales; family Vulcanimicrobiaceae; genus Rubrimentiphilum. Next base: position 16,045 of record JAAXMC010000132.1, on the reverse strand, counting down.
GTCGAAGGTCATCGGCGCGCTATCATTGATCACGATTCCCGCCGGCTCGACGATCACGCTCTCAAAAGTCGGCCATCCCTCCGACGTCGGCCTGCCCGTGCGCCTCACGCCCGGAATGCGCGCGGTCAGCATCTCGATCGATAAAGTCAAAGGCGTCTCGGGATTGATCGAACCGGGGGATCGCGTTGACGTCGTTGCGATTCCGCCAAAATCCACCGCAGTGCCGCCGCCCGCCGCGACGATCTTACGCGGCATACGCGTGCTCGCCGTCGGTCCGCTGCTTGAAAATACTTCTGCAACCCCGCCGCCCGAAGCGCAGCTTTCTACGACGATCACGCTTGAAGTCACGCCCAAGCAAGTGGACTTGCTCGAGATGGCCGATCTCAATACGGTATTGCGGTTAGCGCTGCGCTCGCCGCGCGAGCCTTTGAATTCCGCGCCGGTCGAAGCGCTGCACTTTCCCGATGGTTCCGGCGCCCCCGCGATGGCTTCGGCGGCGACGCCGCTCGACGCGACTGCGATCGCGCTCAAAGAGTTGGCGATGCAAAATCAGAACCGGCAAGGCGCGCAGGCGCCGTCCGTTCCCGCCGCCTACAGCGGCGTACAGGTGCTCGACGGCGACCGTTGGATAACGCCGGGCAGCGGACAGAGCCCGCCGTGAACGGCCCGATCTTCGCACTAATCGGTGCGAAAGGCGGTTCGGGCGCCACGACGATCTGCGCGGAGCTGGCTAAAACCATTCGTGCCGACCGCAGTGTAGCGCTGGTCGACGGCGATCTTTCCGGGCGGCGCAGCGCCGCCATTTTGTTCGACGCGCTGCGCGAGCTCGACATATCGCGCGAAACTTCGTCGCTCGCGCTGACGCGCGCCGATGGCGTGGCGCTCGCGGAACTCGCTCCCACGTACGACTCGGCTTTTACAATAAACTTCGACGACGTCGAGCAGCTGGCGAGCTCGCTGGTCAGCACGACGGAATGCGTGCTGGCCGATGTGCCCATTCCGTTTGCCGCTCCCGTCCGGCCGTTCGTGGTGCGCGCCACGCGCTTCATCGTGATCTCGGAACCGACCCTGCTCGGATTGACGTCGGCGCGCACGATGATCGGCGAGCTCAAGAAATTCGGCGTTCCGGTTGCGCGCATCGCGTTGCTGACGAACTGCCGTGACGGCAATCCCAGTTCGTCGCGGTCGGAGATCGAACGCGCCCTCGAAGTGAAAGTTATCGGCGAGCTGCCGCCCATGAGCGATCGCTCGTTCACCAAAGCTCTGCAGAACCTCGAGCGCACGCTGCGCGGCATTGAGGCCGAACCCCAGATCGAGGCGCTGCTGCCGTCGGCGCGCGGCTTCATTCAAGACCGCCGCCGCGAGCCGCGCTCGGCGATGCGGCCGCGGCCTGCGGTTCCCGAGGTTCGCGAATCTTCCGGCAACGGTAGAACATCCAGGGATTCCGTTCTGGTTTCGCCCCGCGATCGCGTCAAAACCGACATTCACGATACGCTCGCCAAGAAAGTCAATCTGGTCGAGGCCAGCCAGGCGCACAGCGACTCGGCAAAGCTTGCCGAGCTGCGCGTCAAAATCGACGACATCGCGCAGCAGGTTCTGAGCGAAAACCGGCACAAGGATTTAACGGCCGAAGAGATCGCGCAGCTCAAGGACGAAGTCATCAACGAAGCGCTGGGGCTCGGCCCCCTCGAAGATCTGATGACCGATCCGGCCATCACCGAAATCATGGTGAACGGACCGAAGACCGTGTACGTCGAGCGCCTCGGCAAAATCGATCGCACCACCAAAGAATTCACGGGCGAGCAGCAGCTGCGCTTGGTCATAGAGCGCATCATCGCGCCACTCGGCCGGCGCTTGGACGAATCGGTGCCGATGGTCGACGCGCGTCTGCCCGATGGTTCGCGCGTCAACGCAATCGTCGAGCCGCTTTCGATCGACGGCGCCACCCTGACGATCCGCCGCTTTGGAACGCGGCGCTTGACGGCCCAAGACCTGCTCGAAAAAGGTTCGGCGGTTCCGCAGATCCTCGATTTCTTGCGCGCCTGCATCGAAGGCCGGCTCAACATCCTTATTTCGGGCGGAACCGGCTCGGGCAAAACGACGTTCCTCAACATCTTATCGAGCTACATTCCCGAGCGCGAACGCATCGTGACGATCGAAGATTCGGCCGAGCTCTTTCTCAACCAGCCGCACGTGGTGCGTCTGGAATCGAGGCCGGCGAATATCGAAGGCCGCGGCGAGATTACGATCCGCGATCTCGTACGCAACTCGCTGCGCATGCGTCCGGATCGCATCATCGTCGGCGAATGCCGCGGCGGTGAAGCGCTCGACATGCTGCAAGCCATGAACACCGGCCATGACGGGTCCCTGACGACCGCTCATGCTAACTCGCCGCGCGACGCGCTCTCGCGTATGGAAACGATGGTTCTTATGGCCGGCTTTGACTTGCCGGTGCGCGCCATCCGCGAGCAGATCGCCAGCGCCGTAGATCTGATCGTCCAAACGTCGCGCATGCGCGACGGCAGCCGCAAGATCATCTCGGTCAGCGAGATCGTCGGCATGGAAGGCGACGTGGTTACCATGCAAGAGATCATGCGCTTCCAGCAGCACGGCGTCGACAAAGATTTCAAAGTCGCCGGAGAATTTCAGTACACGGGCGTGCAGCCGCAGTGCCTGCGCCGCTTCGACGAGTACGGCATCGAGTATGACGTGCGCTCGCTCTCATCGCTGGCTTCGACGGGCGCGTTATGGTAATCTCGTCCGCACGGTTCGATTTCCGCCGGGACTCGAGCAATCTCAAGAAACTGGCCGACACGCTGGACCGCGCGGGGATCGCGGCAAATCCGCGTGACATCGCCATCGGAATAGGGATCGGCACGGTCGTGCTGTGGCTGATGGTGGCGTTCGTTATGCGCCCGTCGCCGCTTATCGCTATTTTGCTCTTTCCGTTTTGCGCCGCCTTGGCAGCCGGCGGGTTTTGGATGTACGTCAAATTCCAATTGCGCAAACGTCTCGACCAATTCGTGCAGCAGCTCGAACTGGCGTTGCGCCTGATCGCAAGCGGTGTCCGCATCGGTTTGGGTTTGCGCCAGGCCCTGGCTATCGTCATCGAAGAAATGCCCGACCCCGCGCGCCACGAATACATGCGCGTCGTCGGCCAGACGAACATCGGCGTAACAGTGTACGATGCGCTGGATAATTTGGCGGTGCGCATGCCGAGCAACGAAACGCTGATGATGGCGCGCGCGATTCGCATTCAATCGCAAACAGGCGGCGATTTAGGAAAGATTCTCGAGCACCTCGCCAATACGATCAAAGAGCGGCGCCGCATTCAGCGCAAAATCAGAGCGCTCACCGCCGAGGGCCGGGCCAGCGCCGCAATTTTATCCGTGCTGCCGCCGTTTCTCACCGGCTTCATCGCGCTGACCGAGCACGACATGGGCCACGCCCTGCTCTTCACGAACGCCGGCCATATCTCGCTCATGATCGTCGCCGTGTTGGAGACGCTCGGCGTGCTGATGCTGATAAAGATGCTGAAGGTCGACGTATGATCCAGATGCAGATCTTCGCGATTGTGCTGCTCGGGACGATCGCCGCCTTTCTCTTCGCGGTCTCGCTGATTCCCCAGAAGAGCCCGCTGAAGCGGACGCTCGAGGAACTCGAAGCGCGCGGGATGCAGCGGGATTCGAAAGGCATGCGCACCTTCGACAAGCTGTTCTCGAAAGAGCGGCGCGGCCGTTTGCTGCGCAAGCTCATGGAAGCCGGCTGGTATACGGTGACGCCTGCGCAGATGGGCGCACGCATCGTCGCCTCCGGATTTTTCGGATTGGTCGTCTCGTTCATTCTGCTTGAATTCATCCATGTCACGCCGCTGCTCGCAGTCGTCATCAGTTTGGTGATGGGCGCCGGCGCTGCATACGCGCCGCTGTCGATGCTTGAGCGCGCTTGTGAGGCTCGCAAAGTTCAGGTTCAGAAAGCGCTGCCGGATTTTCTGGATATGGTTGCCACGACTGTGCAAGCCGGCCTCTCGGTAAATGCCGCGCTGGGATATTCGATCGATGCGGCGCCCGGTGCGCTCGGCGACGAAATCAAAGCGACCCTTTCTGAAATTCGCCTGGGTCGGTCGCGCTCGGACGCGTTGCGCGGCGCGGCCGAACGTTTGCAGCAGCAACAGTTTACTACGACGATCACGGCCATCACGCAAGCCGAACGCCTCGGAACCAACATCGCCAGAGTGTTGAACGAGCTGGCCGAAGACGTTCGCAATCAACGCATTATGATCGTTGAAGAGCACGCCGCCAAGCTGCCCGTGAAAATGGTGTTCCCGATGGCTTTGTTCATGCTGCCGGCGATCTTCGTCGTCATTTTCGGCGCGCTCGTCGCGAATTATTTTTCACAATGATCACCGCCGCACTACTCGGAGCGCTCTTCTTTGCCGCCGCCGGCTATCTCGGCGCGATCGCGGGCTTGTGGTTTGCCGAGCGGATAGACCCGTTGCCCGACTCTCCGAAGCCCGGCAGAGCGCCGGTCGGCGCTTTGATCGCGGCTTGCAGCGTTATCGGCGCGATCGTTACCACGCACGGAACCCAGAGTCAGATCGTGCTGATCGCCGTCGTATGCGTCGCACTGGTGGCGATCTGGATCACGGACACGATGCGCGGCGTGGTGCCCGACGTGTTCACGTTGGGCCCGCTCGGGTTGATATTGATTCTCGCGGTCTGGCAGCACGATTGGTTCACGTTCGTATCGGCCGCAATTCCGTTCGTGCCGTTTGCCGTGGCGGCGATGCTTTCGCACGGGCGCGGTATGGGCTGGGGAGACGTCAAGATGGTCGCGCTCGGCGGAGCGCTGCTGGGCGCGCAAACCGCCGTCCTGGTGTTCGCATTTGCATGCCTAGCCGCAGTCGCTTTAAATTACTTGCGCGGTCACCGCTCGGGGCCGATCGCTTTCGCGCCGTACCTGGCCGCTGCCATCGGCCTGGCGATTCCGCTCGGAATCCTCCGCTAGGTGCCGCCGTGCCGAAACTGCGCAATCTTACGACCGGAGAAATCATCGCCGAAAACGTTCGCGTTGCGAACGGCTGGTGGGAACGCTTCGCCGGATTAATTCCGCGCCGGGTCGTCGAGCCCGATGAAGGGCTCTGGTTTCGCGACTGCTGGGCCATTCACACGCTCTTGATGCGCGCGAAGATCGACGTCATTTTTCTCGACGAACAGGAACGCGTCGTTCGCACGTTCGCGCGCGTCAAGCGCAACCGTCCCGCGCTTGCGTGTTTCGGCGCGCGCAACGTCGTCGAACTAGGCGCCGGCGCGCTCGAGGGACGCGACCTGCTGCCCGGCGACCGCCTGGAGCTCTCGTAATGAGAGGCCGCTTCTCGGCGGCAATCGTCGCGTTCGCGGTGGCGACTGCGTTTATTGCAGCCGACCGCGCGATGCCGGAATTTTTTGCGCAACTGCGCGATCCGAATCTGTTGGGCGGCAAGGGCGCGACGTGGCTGCTGCACACGTTCGGGTTTTCGTTCGTGCTGGGATTATGCGCCGTCACTGCGGCCGCCGCGCTTCTGCTGGCCGCGTGGCGCACGCGCTTGCGCGGCGCCTCGGATTGGCACGTCGGATTGGCGGCCACGTTCATCGCGCTCTGTTTGATGGGGCGCGTCGGCGTGAGCCTCGATCCCATCGCGTGGCTGTGCGCAGCTGCGATCTGCCTGCTGTTGGATCGCGACGACGTGTGGAGCTCGGCAGCGATCGTCGCGATTACCGCGGCGTGGTCCGTCGTGCAAGGCGGAGCGACGATGGGAGCGCTCATTGTCACGCTCGCGGCCATTGCAAACCTTCTCGAAAGGCGCCGCATCGATGCGCAAGCCGTTCGCAGACTGCTCGTGGCCGCCGTCTGCATAGGCGTGTCGCTGGTGCAACTGCACGGCGGAATATTTTCCGCGCACGGCGCGCACGCGCTTTACCTCGATTCGCTGGTGCGCAGCGTGCAGCGCGATCGCCTGTGGGTCGGCGCAATCTCGGCGCAAGATCTTGGATTTGCAGCGATCGTCGTGGTGGCCGGATTATACGGCATCCGGCGGCGGGAAAGGCTGGGCGACGCCTTCGTCTTCTTTGCGCTGTTGCTGCTCGCGCTCGTCGACGCGCGCAATCTTCCGTTCTTCGGAATCGTCGCCGCGCCGATCGTCGCCGACGCCGTCGCCAGCTACTACCTCGAAAAACGCGAGCGGCCCGCCGGTTCGCTCGCGGCCTACGGTCTGGCATTTGCTGCCGCCGCTTTCGCATTTATTGCTACGATCACGGCCGTGGAACCCAAAGTCGTCGCCTGGCCGCGCACGGCCGTCGCGCCGCCGTTGACGACGCTGCTCCACCGTCCGGTCAACGCGGCGTCGTCGTTTGTGAAAGCGCGCGGATTTTCGGCACCCGGAATTCAGCGAGACGTTGCAAACGCGGTCGGTCATTGGCGAGAGGATTTGTATCACGTAAACGTAGACAGCATGCTTGCCGACCAAAACGATCGTCTCATTTCGCTGCTGCACGCGCGTGGCTGGAGCAGTTCGATCACCACGGGCGGCGCCATTTTTCTGCAGAAGTTGACCGACCGGTGAGGATCGCGTGGGCCGTGGTTGCGATCTTCGGCGCGCGCTTCGCGGCGCTGGCGTGGCATTATCCCGGCCAAGATGCCGACCTCTCATGGCAGCAATGGCTGGGCGCGCGAGTCTTGACGCTGCATGCGATTCCGTCGCACCTGGGACTCGAAACGTTCACGGCCAGCGGCGCGCGGTGGATCCCGCAAGAGTGGCTCTTCAGCACTGCCGTCGCCGCCACGCTTCCGACCGGACATTTTTATCTGCTGGCGATCGCTGCCGCGCTCGCCGGCGTCTGCGCGCTGGCGGTAACGGCTTGGCGGGCGCACCGCCGGGGCGCGTCCACGTTTGTGACGACTTTGACGACGGCGCTCGTAGGCTTTGCGATGATGCAATCCTTCGGCGTGCGCGCGCAAGTTTTCGGCTGGGCGCTGCTCGCGATCATCATGCTGCTGCTCGACATGGAGTCGCCGCTCGTCTTTCTCGTCATTCCGCTGACGGCCGTGTGGGCAAACGTGCACGCCAGCGCGTTGATCGTGCCGGCGCTGGTCGCGGTGTGGACGTTCGGCACGGTGATTGAGGATCGGGCATGGACCGTGCGCGTGGAACGCAACGTGCTGCTGACGTTCGGAACGGTTTTGGCGGTGTTTCTCACGCCGTTCTCGTGGCACTTGCCCGCCTATGCCGTGCAACTGCAGACCAGCGCGATCCGCAGCTCGATCAGCGAATGGCAGCCGCCCGATCTGACGATCCCGGCGTTTTTTGCCGGCTTGTTGCCGCTGATCGCGTTGGGATGCTATTTCGGCGTGGCGGCGCCGCGCGAACGCTGGCGCGATGGAATGCTCTTTGCGATAACCGTTGGACTTGCGTTCACGGCAATCAGGCACATGCCGCTGTGCGCGCTGGTCATCGCGCCGATGGTCGCGCAACGGTTGAGCAACGCCATCCCGCAGCACGCGCGTCTCAACGTGGTTTTGAGCGAACGCTTCAGTGAGGTGCTCGTGATCGGATCGAGCGCGATCGCCGCGTTCGCGATCGTACTAACGTTAAACCAGGTCCCGGCGATCGCCCATTCGACGCTGCCGGAAACCGCGGTCTCGAAGCTTGCGGCCGCGCCGGGCGGGCATAGACTGTACTGCGAAGACTTCGCTTGGTGCAGCATGGCGCTGCCGAAGAAAAATCTGCGCGTTTTTCTCGACGGCAGGTGCGATCCGTTTCCGGCCGCAGTGTGGCGCGATTATCTCGCCGTGGAAAAAGTCACGCCCCGATGGTCGGCCGTTCTCGATAAGTACTCAGTCGACGCCGTGCTGGCCAAAGCGGGCCGGCCGCTGGCTAAAGTGATGGCCCTACGGCCCGGCTGGCGCGTGTTCTATCGCGACGCCGGCTACGTCGTCTTTGTGCGCGACGGCGTACGCACCGCCCAAAGCTAACAGCACCAAGCCGATCCACGTCGGCAGTTTCGGAATCCACCAGACCAATCCCGAGCTCGACGTTTGGTCCGAGATGTGCGCGGCCCACGAAGCTTCGGCGAGCGTAGGATCGAAGGCAGCAGCGGATGTATGCGGCGCGGTTTGCGGACCGAGATAAAACGCGAACACGATACATAAAGCGCAAAACAGCACCGCGCCCAAGCCAACACGCAGCGACGACTGCGTAGAACCGCGCCAGACCACCGCGGCGATCGCGATCGCTCCGCCGGTCACCGCAACCATCAGGGCCGGCTGCGTGACGATCGATTGCCATGGAAGCGCGATCAAAACGAGCGACGCGGCAACCATGATGCGCGCCGCGCCTTGCGTTCGCGCGTAGAGCAGCAGCCCCGCGGGAAACGCAAGCGTGATCTCGCTGTAGTGAATGAACGATCCGAACGTGACGGCGAATGCCGGCGGGATCAGCAAGAGAAACGCGGGATCCCGCAGCTTGCGCGCCGCTATTCCGGCGAGCCACACGCCGAGCACGATCATCACGAGATAGGAAATATTGCCGGCCGCCAGCGCGACGCGATCCGGTGCGCCCAGCCCTTGCGCCAGCCACGTCATGCTGTATTGCGTGATGAATCCGACCTCGGAGGCCGCGTGATTGGGAAGCACGCGCGTGAAGTAAGAGAGTGCGAGCTGCGGACCGCCGATCGCTAAGTCGATCGCGGCGAGCGCAACGCACACAAGCGCAACGGGCAGACGCGCTGCACGATTCCAAATGAACAGCGCCAGGAAAACCGGTAACGCCACGTGCGGCAGCAGCGCGATGACCGCCAGCGCCGCAACAAAGGCGCCGCGCGCGCCCCGGCGCAGCGCCAGCGCGCCGCCGGTGAGCGCGGCTAAAATGACCGGCGCCAATTCGCCGTAAGGAATTACCGCTACGCTGAACGCCACCGCCAGCAGCGTTAAAACAACGTACGGCGGGCGATCGATCAAGCGCGCCGTGAAGACGCACGCGAGCGCGGTGCACGCCAGCAGCAGCACCAACCAGGCCATCGCCGCGAGCGGATATGGCAGCAGCCCCAAGAGTGCGAAGACCGCCAAAGCGTAACCTGGAAAGGGCGCCGGCAGATCGACACGGTCGCGCGCGGTGTGCAATCCAAACGGCTGTGGGATCTGTTCGCAGCGCAGCAGCGGCGCGGCGGCGTAGGGGTTGGCGCCGTGCAGCAGCATCGAACCGCCGCAATAAAATGCGCGAAAATCTCCTAGGAGCATGCGTCCTTGCGCGTTGACGACCAATTGCCAGGCTAACACGGCGCACGCCGCGAGCACGAGCGCGGCGAGGACCGTTCTACGCACTATCGCGCTTGGTGCGTCGCCGTTCTTCGAGCGAAGCCGGTGCGCTTGGGATGCGATACTGCGGCGCAACCTTGCCGAGCATCCGCACCAGCCCTCCGGAATCCGGCCGGAGCTGCTGCACGCGGTACGCGTAATCCGCAGCGCCCTTCATGTCGCCCTCGTCGAATGCCAACTGCGCGAGCCGTTCGAGCACGATCACGTACCGATCTTCGAGCAATTGCGCGTGCGCCGCGAACCACGCTTCGGGAGCGTCGGCATCGAGCAGGCGCCCCGCATACAGCTCCTCGGCTGCGCGGTAGCGCGCGCCGGCTTCTTCCAAATCGCCGCGATCGAACGCGCCGTCGCCGTCGGCGACGTGCGAGCCGAAGCGGCGGACGTCAGCCGCCACCTGCGAAAGCTCGAGCGCGACGTCCGGGTCGGCGCGAAAATACCGCTCGACCACCGCATAGCCCGTTATCGCCGCAATGGCTTTGCGAATGTTGCTGCAGGCGGTCCGCACGCTCTGCGCCGCGAGCTGACGGTCGGCATCGGGCCAGAAAATCGAAGCGAGTTCCGTGCGCGTCGCCGATGCAGACGGTTTGAGCAGCAGATACTTTACGATCTGCTGATCGCGTTTGCGAATCCAGGCGATCTCCGTGCCGCCGATGCGCACCTCGAAGTGGCCGAACATGCGCGCCGACATCGGCGCGAGTTGGGTCTGCGGCGATCGGGCGCGTCCGCCGCGCAGGTGCCGGATCGGGCGCAGCGGGCGGCAGCCGCCGGCATCGTCTATCACAAAGAGTCCTTGCGCTTCCAGCCGCTGCAGGCGATCCTCGTCGTCGGGCAGCGCGCCGGCCATGATGCCGCGCAGCGATGCGCGATCTTCCTCGTCCGCGCGATCGAGTTCGGCTGCAATGAACTCGGTAAACATCTGGCCGTAGCGCGTGCGCCAGTTTTCGAATGCGCCGCCCAGCGAGCGTGCATCTTCCGCCGCGCAGCGAACCGCGCCGCTGAGCACGATGGCCCAACCGTCGCTCTCTTCGATCAATCTCGTAACGTCGACGCCGGTGTGCGACACGCCGCACGCCTCTGCCAGCAGCTGCGTTTCGGCGGTGTCGAATGCGAGCTTGCGCCAATCGCACAACACTGCAAGGCCGCGCGCGATCCACGTCTTCGCATCGAGCGCGTCGCGCGCCCGGGCAGCATAGATGAAGCTGATGCTCTCGGGCGCGTCCTCCACCATCCGGTGCAGCAGCGCGTTTGCTTCGGGCGCAGCATTGTCGGCGTCGTCCACGACCAGCTCGACGGGCCCGCGCAGAGTTTGCAACAGCTCGAGCGCCTCATCGTACGAACGCGGAACGCGCGGCAGCGCCAAGGCCGACGCGATCGCTTGGAACAGTGCGGCCGGTCCGCAGCCGGGCGGCAGTGCGCAGTAGCCCGCCGCGATCGCGCTTTCCGGAATGTATTTCAAAAGGAGCGTCGTCTTACCGGATCCCGAGGGCGCGATCAGAAGGCGCACCGGAATTCCGGCGTGCGTTGCGAGCCAGCGTTCGAGCCGCGGGCGCCTAACCGTCGAAGGCGCGAGCCGCGGAAGCGTTCGGGTCAGCGTCATGCAGGGCTAGTATCGGCCTTCTTCCCATCGGGCCTTAGGGAGCGTGCTTGCCGCCCGACCGGGCGGCACTCAAACCGTTCAACCGCGCGGCGGGGAACCCCACCCTGACTGGACATACTCGCCGTTCGCCACGATCGCCGGAACCGTGGGATCACCGGCGGTTATTGCGAGCATCCGCTCGCGCAGTTTGCGATCATTGGCGGCATCGTAGACCGTGTAGGCCGTGCCGACGCGGTCGTAGTACTCGCGGGCCGCGCGGCAATAGGGACACGTCGGACTCACATACATCTCGAGCTTCGTCCCCGCAGGGATATGCTCAACGTCGATCGGCATTTTCTCCGCGTTCTCGGCTTGCAACGCGTACCCTCGCAAGGGGCGCATGCCGCGAGATTCGTCTTATTAACGATTGAACAGCATAAGGTAAAAACATTAAAACGCTGCTTACTTAGACCCTCCCAGTTCGTGTATAATTCGGAAATTGGAGGGCAATATGAACCGTCCACATGTCTTCTTAGGCATCATGGTTGTCGTACTGGCCGCCGGCTGTTCGCACCATGCACAGTCCGTCTTGCCGAATTCGTCTTCGCCGCAGATGACGATGCCGCAATCGGTTTCACCCGGTTCGGTGAAACCGCCGCCGATGGTGAAGACGGCCATCCTTCCCGCCAGCACGATGAGCGTCCGTCCGCAGACTGCCGTTCAACAGGCCAGTTTTACGCAGATCCCGGGAGCCGCATCCTACGTTACCGTCTCCCCCGCCGACGGGTCGCTGTGGGCTCTGTCGACTCAACCGAGCGGCGCCGACAAGTACATTTGGCAATATACGTGCGGAGCGTGGACAAACATCTCCGGGCTCGCGAGCCGCTTGGCAGTTGGAACCGACGGCACGCTCTATGCCGCGAACTCGAGCGGCGGGATCTATTCATATAGCTCCGGGGTCTGGACTGCGATTGGCGGTGGGGCATCGGATATTAGCGTAACATCCGGCGGCCAACTCGTTGCACTCTCAAACGGAAACACGGCCGGCAACGACCAGGCGATCTGGATTTACTCCCAGGGCACATGGCAGCAAACGCAAGGCTCGGGCGTAAGAGTCGCGGCATCTTTCGATACCAACACGTACAGCATTCCGGCGGGCACGATCGCGGCCAAAGGGGTTTATGTCCTAAATGCAGCCGGCAATATCTACTACGGCAGCCAAGGCAGTTTTGTGCTGCTTCCCGGAGCCGCGTCGGCTGCCGCGCCCACGACGACCGGAGGTGTGTTTGTCTTGAGCTATCCTGCGAACGCCGGCGGCAACGCGATCTATTATTATGATATGGACCATCCGGGATGGACTTTGCAACCCGGAAGCGGCGTAAGCATTGCCACCGACAGCACGCGGCTCTATGTCGTAGGGAGCGCGGGCGGGGTTTATCTTTCTCCGGTCATTGCCACGAGCGGCACAATCATAGAATATCCGGTAACTGACAACTGCGCCGCTCCTAGCGGTATCACCGCCGGCCCTGACGGAAACGTTTGGTTCACCGAATCCCACAACTACAGAACCGGTGGCTCCGGAAGCTACTCAAAGATTGGGAAGATCAGCACGTCCGGCGCGATTACAGAGTATCAAATTCCGATAGCAACTGCTTCGATCACCGACATCGCTGCGGGCGCCGACGGCAACCTTTGGTTTACCGAATCAGGCGCAAACAATATCGGCAAGATTACCACGGGTGGAACCGTTACCACCTATGCGGTCGGATCGCATCCATCAGGAATCGCGCGAGGCCCCGACGGTAACATGTGGTTCACGGAGACCTCTTCCAACCAAATCGGAGTGATCACGCCGGCGGGAGCGGTCACTCAATGGGCCTCGCAAAACAGCCCCACCAGAATAACCGCGGGCCAGGACGGAGCTCTGTGGTTCACGGAAAACAGCTTCACGAATAGCCGGATAGGCAGAATAGCCACGAACGGAACGCAATCGGAATATACCGTCCCTACGGCCGGAGCGCAACCCTATTACATCACGATGGGTTCCGACAACAACCTGTGGTTCACCGAAGCAAATGCAAACAACATTGGGAAAGTCGGAACAGCCGGCATGTTAGGCGTCATTACGGAATATGCCGTGCCGAGTTCGACCTGTACGGGCAGCCCCGGTCACAGCGATCCGCCGCCGCAGAGCGCGAGCTGCGGCACGACCGGCATTGTAACGGGCACCGACGGAAATATGTGGTTCGGAGAAAATAGCGGCAAGATTGGCCGGATCACGCCCGCCGGCGTTGTGACCGAATACTCCATTTCGAAAACGAAGGCGAGCCCGCTGGGCTTAGCTTTAGGACCTGACGGAAAGATCTGGTTCGCCGACGCTGGGACCAGCGCAATCGGGAAACTTCCCTAGCGCGGAGCAGTTCACTTAACGTCGAATCCGGCAGATATGCCGCTCGTGTTCGTGCCGACGCCGTTGGGCAACCTTCGCGACATCACGCTGCGCGCGATCGACGTCTTGCGCGAATGCACGCTCGTCGTCGCCGAAGATACGCGCGTGGCGCGCAAGTTGCTGACCGCGCTCGCGCTCCCCGGCAAAGAGATCTTCAGCTACCGCGAGCAAAATGCGCGCGGGGCGACCGGGCCGATTCTCGAACGCGCGCGCGAATCGCTGGTGGCCGTCGTTACCGATGCCGGCATGCCGGGCATCTCCGATCCGGGAGTCGAGCTCGTCGCCGCAGCGCGCGAGGCCGGAGTAGACGTGGAAGTCTTGCCGGGGCCGAACGCGGCGCTCGGCGCCGCGGTGCTTTCGGGCTTTCCGCTCGGCCGTTTTACCTTCGAAGGTTTTCCGCCGCGCACGAGCTCCGCGCGACGCGCTTCATTAAAACGCGCGCTCGAGTTCGGAATCGCCAGCATCTGGTACGAATCGCCGAACCGGATCCGCGGTACGCTGCGCGATCTTTCGGCTCTCGATCCGGCGGCGCGCGTCTTTTTGTTGCGCGAATATACCAAACGGTTCGAGCAGCAGGTGAGCGGCACCGCAACCGAGGTCGGCGCCCGGCTCGCGGAGCCGGTGCGCGGCGAGATTACGATCGTCGTGATGCCCTCCGCGCCGCCGGCGGCGCGCCCGCTTTCGCAACGCGAGCTCGACAAGCGGATCGATGCGCTGCTCGCGGCGTCGCACAGCGTTGCGGCCGTGGCCAAGGCGCTCTCCGCGCAAGGCCTCGGAGCGCGCCGCGACATCTACGCGCGAGCGGGCAAGCGAAAACGCACTCGCGGGGAATAGCCAAAGAAGTGCGTCCTTTCTACGTAACCACGCCGATCTATTACATCAGCGGCGATCCGCATATTGGGCATGCCTACACGACGATTGTGGCGGACGTACTCGCCCGCACCGCGCGGGCCTGCGGCGAGGCGCGCTTTCTCACGGGCACCGACGAGCACGGACAAAAAGTAGCCGACGCAGCCGCCGCGGCCGGAAAATCCCCGCAGGCGTGGTGCGACGAGCTGGTGCCGCGCTGGAAGCAGCTCTTCGCGCTGTATCACGTCGAGTACGACGACTTCATCCGCACGACCGAACCGCGTCACGAACGCGTCGTGCAGGCAGTCTTCGAAAAAATGCACGCCAACGGCGACGTCTATTTGGGAAAATATGAAGGCTGGTATTGCGTTGACGACGAGACGTTTTGGCCGCAAGCCAAACTGATCGAAGGAAAGTGTCCGACCTGCGGACGCCCGGTGCAGTGGCTTTCGGAGGACGACTGGTTCTTTCGCCTCTCGAAATATTCCGACCGGTTAAAGGAGCATTTCCGCGCGCATCCCGATTGGGTGCGCCCCCGCGCGGTCTACAACGAAATGATGGCGCTGTTGGACGAGGGGCTGGAAGATATCAGCGTCTCGCGCACCAACTTGAAATGGGGCATCAGCGTCCCGCAAGGCCAGGGCGTTATCTACGTTTGGTTTGATGCGCTGCTGAACTACATCTCCGCGCTCGGCTGGCCCGACGGCCCCAACATGCGCAAGTTTTGGCCCGCGACCGTGCAGCTGATCGGCAAAGAGATCGCGCGTTTTCACACGCTGATTTGGCCGGCGATGCTCTGGAGCATCGGCGAGGCCGCGCCGGAGCTGGTTTTTGCGCACGGCTGGATCACGGTCGAAGGCGAAAAAATCGGCAAGAGCCGCGGCAACGCCGTCGATCCTTTCGTACTGGCCGAGCATTTCGGCGCCGATTCGTTGCGGTATTTCTTGCTTCGCGAAGCGCCGTTCGGCAGCGATTTCTCTTACTCCGAAGACAAGATCGTGCAGCGGTACAACAGCGATTTGGGAAACGACCTCGGCAACTTGCTGCGGCGTTCGCTCTCGATGCTCGCGCAGTACCGCGACGGCCTGGTGCCGCAAGCCGTGGACGGTCAGCTTGCCGAGCGGTTCGACGGCCTGGGCCAACGCGTGCGCGACCTGATATTCCGGCTGCAATTCCGGGACGCGCTCGAAGCGATCTGGGAGCTGGTGACCGCGCTCAACCGCACCATCGACGAACGTAAGCCGTGGGTCTTATATAAGGAAGAACGGCGCGTGGAATTGGACGCAGTGCTATACGAACTGTGCGAAGGGTTGCGCTGGCTGGCGATTCTGCTGGCGCCGTTCATGCCCGAACGCGCGCGCGAGATGTGGGCGCAGCTCGGCATGCGCGAACCGATCGATGCGAACTGGGAGACTGCTTTACGCTGGGGCGGCCTGGCCGCCGGGACGCAGACGGCGCCGTCGGACGCGCTCTTTCCGCGAAGGGAACTGGTGAGGTAACCGTGGCCGATCGCCGCAGGAGGGCGTTGTATCCGGCGATACGCTTCGGCGTGCTCCTGCTTGCGGTTGCCGCAACGGCCTCTCAGGCGCCGAGGGCTTTTTCGCATCTGCACGGCGGCGATGGGATCGCGCTTGGAGCGGCGCTCGTGCTCTTCACCTTGCTCGCCCGGATCAACGTCCCGCTGACGTCGCGCGGCGCGTTCTTCCGGCGGCGCAGCGCCGAACCGGGACGCATAACGCTCGAGCTGCCGCTGATCCTGACGGTTCTTAGCATTTACGGGCCGGTGGTCGCCGCCGCGCTCACCCTCATCGCCTATCCGT
>JAAXMC010000131.1 GCA_013036315.1 Vulcanimicrobiota bacterium | reverse complement strand
CGTGACGTTGTCGAACCGCTTCAGCATCGCAAGGGCTTGCGTGCCGTCCTGGGTCGTCCAGCCCCACGAGGGGAAAAGCGCGTAGAGCGGGGCGTGCGTAAAGACGACGACCGGAGTCGAAGCCTTTTGCGCCGCCAAGTCGCGCCGCAGCCAATCCAGTTGATCGTTTCCGAGCAAGCCCATCTTTTCGAAATCAAAGACGTTGATCAGCGCGACGAAATGCGTGCCGTTCTGATCCCACGAGAACCATTTCTTGCCGCGCTGCATGGAGGGGAACGCGTTGAAAAACGAATTGTAATCCTTGCCGATGAAATCGTGCTCGCCGGGAATCACGATTAGCGGCGCGCGCAGCTGTGAGAGGATGTCTTTGGCAGTTGCGAACTGCTCCGGCTTGGAAAGATGCGTGACGTCGCCGGTATGAATCACAAACTTCGGCTGAGTCGCCAGCGCATTGATCTTAGCGACCGCGGCCTGCAGCGTGCCGGAGACGTCGGGGTTCGCCGCTTGGTGAAAGCCGATGTGGCTGTCGCTAATCTGTACGAACTCGATCGCCCCGCTCGCACCGGCGGCCACCGCGGTACCGGTCATAACGCCGCCGGCGCTCAACGCATACGCGATGCCGGCTCCGGTCCAGGCTACGTGTTCGAGAAAATCCTTGCGCTGCATTAGTGACCGCCCCGCGCCACCACGACGATCGTGCCCTTCATGTACGGATGCAGCGAGCAAAAGTACGGGTACTTTCCGGGCTTTTGCAGGCGCACGGTCCAGGAATCGTTCGTATCGAGCCCGCCCGAGCTGAATGTGCCATTGTCGGCGACGACGGTGTGCGCTTCCGAATCGCTGTTGACGAACCGCACGCTTTCGCCGGCCGTGACGGTTAGCGACTTCGGCGAGAATGCAAAACCTTTGATGGCGACCGTGTGCGCCGGGCGCATGGAGGAAGTGGCCGGAAGGGACGCCGCGCCCAGCAGAACGGCGGCGGCCGCGGCGGACAGCATAAGTTCTCTCATGCCGGTACTATGCGCGGGGGCCGCCGATAGTTCAGATCCTAGTGTTGCGGGGCCTCATACTGCTGCAGCACCAGCAGCGCGTTCGTCACGTGGTTCTGCGGGTTCGACATATTGGTGAGAGCCGATAAGATCTTTCCGTTCGGCGCGATCACGTAAGAAGTCCGGTCCGCGATAGTCGGGTGCGGCGCGTAGACCGCATCATACGCTTTGATCACGGAGAGCGACGGATCTGCCGCGACCGCAAATTTGCTGCGACATTCGCTAACCGAAAATTGCTGCAGCTTGCCGATCGGATCCGCAGAGACGCCGATGACCGTCGCGTGCAGCGCAGAGAATTTGTCCATCGCGTCCGCAAACGCATGCGCTTCGATCGTGCAGCCCTTGGTAAAGGCCGCCGGGTAGAAGTACAGGACGACCGGCCCCTTTTTCAGCGCGTCCGCCAAACTGAAACCAAAGACTTTGCCGCCCAGCGAGGCTTGCGCTTTGAAGTCCGGCGCATTCGTGCCGACTTGCAAGCTTGCAAGCGCGGGCGCGGAGGTGAGCGCCGCGATGGCGGCGGCGAAAAGCAAACGACGGTACATAGGAACTCCTTAAGCGTGGTGCGGCCGCTGAGGCAAGGAGTTCTCAGTAATGGGCCGGGCCGCCTTCGGGGAAGAAAGATGGCGCATGGCAGACTGGTCGTCATACTTTGCGCGTGTGGAGGGAGAGCCGATTTCGATCGCCGTCGATCTCGCGCTGCGCGAGCTGGCCCCGGTACCCGGCAAGCCGCTTATACGATCGCGGTGACGCTGCGCGCTCCCGACGAGCACGGCATGACGCGAGCGGGCGAATACCGCGCGTTGCAGCGCATCGAGGAAGAGCTGGCGGCCGCGCTCGAGCCGCATGCTCTGATCGAAGCCGGCCGCGTCACGGGGCGCGGGATGCGAACCTTCCATTATTATGGGCCTGCGCGCGACGGCATCGCGCACGCCGTCGCCGGCGTCATGTCCCGGCACGCGGAATACATCTATAGCGCGCTCGAAGCGAGCGACCCGCTATGGGCGATTTACACGAATTACCTCTATCCGGACGAACAGCAATTGGCGTTCGCTAACGACATGAAAGCGCTGCAGGTCTTGCTCGATGCGGGCGACGATCTCGCCAAAGCGCGTCCGATCGAACACACGATCAGCTTCGACGATCCCGAGAAACGCGACAGTTTTGCGCGCGCCATGGCGCACAAAGGCTACCGTGTCGCGATAGACGCCGCCGGCAACGACGTGCGCTGCGCAAAGCTCGACACAATCGATCCGTTCAAAATCACCGAGATGCGCTTAGCGCTTACGACGCTGGCCGAAGAATTCGGCGGCGACTACTCAGGCTGGTCGACCACAATCCAGGGTTAGAGCCGGGAATAATTACCTACCTTTTGTAGCGTTCATATTACGGGGATGGTCCGGCTCGAGGCGAACCTTCACCGCCCTGAGCGCGAGGAGGCAATCATGGGCGTTCCTAGGGCTTTACTCTCGGCCTGCATCGTAATCTTGACGGCGCTCTTTTTCATCACCCAAGTCCCGAATCTCGGATTTGCGAAGGCGCGATTGGTCGCGGTTATTATCTTACGCTCAACGCCGTCGCTTCACTTAGCCGCAATAAACGCCACGAGAGCTTTATCGGCCCGCATTGCTCAGCAAGATGGGTGGGACGCAACGGTAGTCGATGCACACGGCAGGCAGCCGGCGGAGGCAGCCGCGAGCGCCGGCGCAGAGATATATATCATTGGCCAGTACTTCGGGGGCACTTCGCCGCGAGTCATGGGCGCCGCAATAAGAGTCGCAACAGATCAACACCTGAGCGAATTCTCTTACTCCCCGAATTCGTCGGGCAATGTGCCGGCCCGTATATCCTTCTCACAGCTGACCGGCATCGGAAATACGGCTGTAGCTTCCGCGCCAAAAAAGGCGACTCCAGCCGCGATGGCTATCTCAGTTCCATCGGGTGAATTAATCAGCGTAGCAATCCTCAACGACATCGGCTCCCGTATCTCTCAAGAGGGCGATGCCTTCCCCGTAATCACTACGGAAGACTACTATTACAAAGGTTATCTTATTCTGCCTAAAGGTAGCCCCGGCTACGGCGTTATCACACACCTCAAAAGAGCTGGCAGCTTCCACGCCGGCGGAGAGCTAAACTTTACAGTCAAGCGCCTCGTGACGCCGGCAAGAACAGATCTACTCGTAGAAACCAACGGCGCAACCGCTGATGCAGATAAACAAACTGAAAGAAATGGCAATGCTTTTGGCCAGTACCTCCTTTGGGGTGTCGGGTTGTTTGCGCAGCGCGGCAACGACATATTGATTAAGAAAGGTGCGACGTTTCACGTTTCGACCTTGGAAAACGCGACTGTTCCAATTTCGCAAGTCAACGCGTTACCGGCCCAGTTAGATCCGGTCGCTCAACTCAATTCAACGGGTCAACTACCCATGCCGGAAATCGCCAGCCAGCAGCAAGTAGGGCAGCCCGTAGTTTTGGCTGCGGCTACGCCACAGCCGCCCCAGCTTAGCGCTCAAGTATCAAATCAAGGGAGTCAGATTGCTGCCACTTCAACGCTATTTCAGGCACCCAGTTCGTGGGTAAGGCAAAAACGCGATAACGGCGCCGACGGTTTGAGCACATTGGGCTTCTGGCTTCCTCCCGGGGATAATAATGGTGGCGCATGGCTTTCAGTAGTATCGCAAACCGTGCCCGCGGGAATGACCGGCGACGAATTTGCGGCCATCACGCGACAGAATCTGCAGCGCGCGATCGGCGATCAGAACGTGCAGGCGTTTCGTCCGCAACGCATCTGCAGCGGAATGCGGGACGGATGGTACGCGCAGAGCGTTACATACGTCGGCACAAGGCAGATTGTAGCCGAACAAACCATCGGCATGATCGGAACTGATAGCTACGTCGCGACCTACAGTCGCTTGCAGGGCAGTACTGAAGACTTGGATGCGAGGAAAGCGCTAGACTCGCTTTGTCCGTTGCGAAAGACATAGATCGCTAGCAGTTAGAGCCCGATGAGCTTCGCGAGAATCATGCGCTGCACTTCGTTCGTGCCCTCGCCGATCTCGTTGATTTTTTGATCTCGGTACATACGAGACACCGGATATTCGTCCATAAAGCCGTAGCCGCCGTGGATCTGCACCGCTTGGTTCACGACGCGGTGTGAAAGTTCGGCCGCATACAGTTTTGCAAAGCTCGCGCTCTTCACAAAGTCGCGGCCCTGGTCTTTTTCCCACGCGGCTTTCAACACCATGAGCTCGGCATGCTCGATCTCCGTGATCATGTCGACGAGCTTGAATGCGATGGCTTGGAATTTGCCGATCGGTCGCCCGAACGCTTGCCGCTCTTTCGCATATTTTATGGACTCGTCGTAAGCGCCGCGCGCCAGCCCGACCGATAGGGCGGCTACCGAGATGCGGCCGCCGTCCAGGATCGTCAGGAAATTCTTGAGTCCGTCGCCGCGCGCTCCCAAAATGTTTTCGGCCGGAATCTCGCAATCGACAAACGAGAGCTCGCGCGTGTCCGAGGCGCGCCACCCCATCTTGCGGTACTTCTTGCTGCGCGTGAATCCGGGCGCATCCTGCGGCACGATCAGATTACTGATCTCCGGTTTTCCGTCGTCGCGCTTGCCGGTCACGGCGGTGATCGTCGTTCCGGCGCTGATATCGGTGCCGCTGTTGGTGATGAACGCCTTGGTGCCGTTGACGATCCACTTGCCGTCGCGCAGCACCGCTTTGGTTTGCGTATTCCCCGCGTCGCTGCCCGCGTTGGGTTCGGTCAGGCCGAAGCCCCACAGCTGCTTGCCTTGGGCGAGCGGAGTCAGATATCGCTCCTTTTGCTCGTTTGTGCCGAAGAGGTAGAACGGCATGGCGCCCAACGAAACCTGCGCCGCCATCGTGATCGCCGTTGACGCATCCGCGTGCGCCAATTCCATCACGGCCAGCGCATAGCTCACCGTATCGGCGCCCGAACCGCCATATTCTTCCGGGAACGGCAGCCCCATGAGTCCCAGGTCCGCCATTTCACGCACCAGATCGTACGGAAATGCTTCGTCGCGGTCCATCGCTTCAGCGCGCGGCGCAACCCGTTCGCGCGCGAACTCCCGCACCGTCCGCCGGATGGCCTCTTGTTCAGCGCTCAAGTCAAGATTCATAACGTAGCGAAGGTATCCGTTCGGACTGTTTGAAAAACCCTCTTGCAGCGATGATCTCATTACGCGGCGTGTCGCTCGTATATCCGAACGGAGTGCGCGCCCTCGACAATGTCAGTCTCGAGATCGGCAAGGGTGAGTTCATCTTTCTCGTCGGCCACTCGGGGACGGGCAAATCGAGTCTACTGCGCCTCCTCTATCGCGAAATGGCTCCCACCAACGGGCACATCATTGTCGATGGCATTCGCGTCGATCGGCTTGCCCGGCGGCGCATTCCGGCATTGCGGCGCCATCTGGGCGTCGTGTTTCAAGATTACAAGCTGCTGACCGACAAAACCGTCTGGGAAAACGTCGCGTTTGCGCTGCAGGTCACGGGCGCGCACACGCGCGACGTACAGCGCCAGGTGCCGCGCGCGCTCGATCTGGTCGGCCTGGCGCACAAGAGCCGGATGTATCCCAATGAACTCTCGGGCGGCGAACAGCAGCGTACCGCGATCGCACGCGCGCTGGTGAATAATCCGAAGCTGCTGCTCTGCGATGAACCGAGCGGAAATCTCGACCCGGCCAACACGACGGAGATCATGGAGCTGCTGCGCCGGATCAATCTCAAAGGCACGACGGTCGTCGTTGCCACGCACAATCAGGCCGTGGTCGACCGTATGCGGCGGCGCGTCGTGCGCCTTGATAACGGCCGCGTCATCACCGATGAAGAGCGGGGGTATTACTTCCTTGGACTGGGGCAGGATCAGATTCTTTCTGGGTGAGGTTCTGCGGAGCTTCACACGGAACGCCGGCATGCAAATTACGGCGATCGGCACGGTCGCGGTCACGATCGTCATGCTCGGCGTATTCTTGTACGTGCGCGCGGCCTTTATTCGCGTCGGATCCGAAGTTTTCAATCAAATCGAGATTTCGGCGTACGCCGATCCGTCGGCGACGGCCGGCGATGAAAATTCAATCCGGACCGCGCTCGCAAAGGATCCGCGAATCCTCAGCGTGAGCTTCGTTCCCAAGCGCGTGGGGCTCGCCCAGCTGCGGCAGCGAATGAAGGGCCAGATCGACACGTCGCTGCTGACGGAAAATCCGTTGCCCGACAAGTTTCGCGTGCGCGTGCGCGATGCGCAGGAAGTGCCGGCCGTCGCACAAAGCGTCGCGCGCATCCCGCACATTCAAAACGTTGAGTACGGCCGCCAGGTGGTGCAGCGCCTCCTGCAGCTGGCAGCGGTGATGCGGCGCGTGGGTATAGCCGTGATCGTGCTTTTCTTGCTGGTCGCCGGCATCATCATCTCCAACACGATACGGCTCACCGTTTTTGCGCGCCGCCGCGAAATCTCGATCATGCAGCTGGTCGGCGCCACGAACATGTACATCCGCATGCCGTTCATCTGTGAAGGTCTGCTCGCGGGCGTGGCGGGCGCGGCGATTGCGGTCGGCGCGCTCGCGGTGGCGCGCGCGTCGCTCTTGCCGAAGATCGCATTGGCGCTGCCGTGGCTGCAAGTAAATACGGTGGCCGTCGATCTGTCCTCGCTCGTGCTCGAGCTGTTTGCGGTCGGCGCCGCCGTCGGCGTGATCGCATCGTGGATAGCGGTGGGAAGATACCTGCGCACGTAGGCGGATGCTATGCGCCGCATCGATGAAATCGAACAGCTCAAGAACGAACTCGTCAGCACGGTTTCGCACGAACTCAAAACTCCGCTGGCGGCGATAAAAGCATACACGGCGACGCTGCGCCAGAACCCCGAACTCTATGCCGAGAAGCGCGAAGAATATCTGCGCATCGTCGAGGAGCAGGCCGACCGGCTCTCGCGCCTGATCGAAGATTTGCTGCTGGTGACGCGCGTTGAGGCCGGCCAGCTGCTGCGCCGGCGCACGACCATTCCGCTCGACGCGGTCCTCGACGAAGCGCTGGCCGAAATACACTTCGATACCAAGCGCTATCCGATCGAACGTGAAACTGCAGCCGCCACCGTTTCGGGCGACCCCGACCGGCTGCGCGATTTGTTTCGAAACCTGATTGAAAACGCGATCAAGTATTCACCGGAAGGCGGACCGATCGCGGTGCGCGCACGTGAAAAAGAGGACACCACGGTCGTTGAGGTGAGCGATTCCGGGATCGGCATTTCGGAGGGCGATCTGCCTTATATATTCGAGCGTTTTTACCGGGCCGAATCCGAAGTCGCATCGGCCGCCGGCGGCAGCGGCCTGGGGCTCTACATCACGCGCGCGATCGTGCGCGCGCACGGCGGCACCATAGAAGCGCGCAGCGAAGCCGGCCGCGGCGCTACCTTTACGGTTTGCCTTCCCAAGCGCGCCTGATGCCGCAGATTTTGGTCGTTGACGACGACCGCAACCTTCGCAAGATCATTCAAACGAATTTGGAGCTTGCGGGCTTTGAGGTCATGGCGGTTCCGAACGGCGCCGACGCGCTGCGCGCCTTGGAAACGACGCAGCCCGATTTGGTCGTGCTCGACGTCATGATGCCCGCGATGGACGGGTACGAAGTCGCGCGGCGCATTCGTTCCCGCCCTTCGAACACGCACGTTCCCATCATCATGCTTACCGCCAAGGGCGAGATCGAGGACAAACTCGCCGGCTTTGAAGCCGGGATCGACGATTACATCACCAAGCCGTTCGGACCGCAGGAGCTGCTGGCGCGCGTGCGCGCGAAGATCGCGCGCGTTGAGATGGATTCATCACTTTCACCGTTGACGAAGCTGCCGGGGAATCTCGCGATCGAAGCGGAGGTGCGCCGCCGGCTCGAGGGCGCCAACCCATTCGCCGTGCTGTATATGGATCTCGACAACTTCAAAGCTTTTAACGACGTGTACGGATTTACGCATGGAGACGAAGCGATTCGCCTGCTGGCGTCGGCCGCGGTCGACGTCGTACGCCGGCGCGGAACGAATCTCGATTTCGTCGGCCACATTGGGGGCGACGATTTTCTGATCGTGACGATGCCCGAGCGGGCCGAGGAAATCGCGCGCGAAATCATCAGCGACTTCGATCGCGGTATCCGGGAGCTGTACCGTCCGCAGGACCTGCGGCAAGGTTTTATCGAAACGCACGATCGGCGCGGCGCGCTCAACCGCTATTCGATTATGTCGCTCTCGATTGCGCTCGTGTCGAGCGAGCAGCGCCGGCTGACGGATTATGCGCAGATCGGCGAAACGGCCGCCGAACTCAAACGTTACGCCAAATCGATCGGGGGTTCGGTCTACGTGAAAGACAAACGCCGCCAATGATTCGCAAACTGGTCGCGATCGCGATTTTGTTTGCTTTCGTTCCGGCCGTCGCGCTGCCGTCCGGCCTGACTTCGAAGATCCAAGCCGAACGCCGTAAAAAAGAGGCGCTCGACCGTCAGCTCCACCAAAAGCGGGCGGAGCTCCACGCCGCGACGGTGCGCGTCACGAATCTGCAAGGCGCACTCGATCAAACCAACCACTCGATCCACGACGTTTCCTCGCGGCTCGATGCAATCACCGGGCAGCAGGCGAGCACGCAGCGCAAACTTGCATGGAACACTTTGCAGCTCAATGCCGCGCGCAAAACGCTAGCGCTGCACGATAAACTCCTGCGACGGCGGCTGATCGATACGTACGAGCGCGGCGATCTCGACTACGTCAGCATGCTGATGGCCGCGAAATCGTTCTCGGATTTCGTCGAACGCTGGCAAGATTTGGGTCTGCTGATCGCAGCCAATCAGCGTGCCGTGCGCGAACGCAAGGCCGCCGCAAAAAAGGTAGCCATCGCGCAACAAAATCTGCAAGCTACTCAGGCCATCCTCGAGCAGCAACAGCTGGCGCAGCAGCGCGCCAAAAATCAGCTCGACACGCTCGCTCAGGAACGCGGGAATCTCGTGGCGCTTGCGGACGCGCAACGTCACCACGTGGCCGGACAAGTCGCCGAGATGGAGGGCCTGAGCGAAGCCGAGAACGCGCAGCTCGAATCGCTGATCCGCGAGTATGAAGCGCAAATCGCCGCGGCCCGGCGCGCCGCCGGCATCGTTGGCCCTTCGACCGCTCCCGGCGCGCTCGCGTGGCCGGTGACCGGAACCATCACCTCACCTTTCGGCCCGCGGCGTAACCCCTTCAGCGGCGCACCGGAATTTCATCAAGGGCTGGACATCGGCGCGAATATGGGCACGACCGTCACGGCCGCCGCGTCGGGCACGATTATTTCCGCGGGTTGGTACGGCGGCTACGGCAACTACATTCTGATCGACCACGGGGGCGGAATGTCGACCGGCTACGGCCACCTCTCGCGCATCTACGTCTCGAGCGGTCAGTCAGTTCAGAGGGGGCAAGCGATCGGAGCGGTCGGCTCGACCGGCGCTTCGACAGGGCCCCACTTGCATTTCGAAGTTCGCATAAGCGGAAAGCCCGTCGATCCTACAGCTTACCTCCATTAAGGGCTTCAGAACCGAAACTGGGTTCGAACGAAGTGGGTACTAAGCGAGTATGCCGGCACCCCTTCGCGCGCTGCTCATAGCGCTTGCCATCACCGCGGCGTTCTTCGCGGGAGCGCTTTATTTCGGCAATCACCGCGGGCTTGGCCCGGCGTCCGTACGCTTGCCGCTGGGCGATCAAGTCGCTTCGCTGACGCTGAATTTGGGCGGCCAGGGCGTCCCCGATAACGAGCTGCTGCGCATCGCGTTCGACCAAGTCGAGCATGCATATTACAAGGAAGTCGATCCGCAGACGCTGATCAAAGGCGAACGCACCGGTTTGCTTTCTTATTTAAAGGATAGGCTGAAGAAGAAAAACGTCGCGCCAATCCTTCCACCCGCGGCTATCGGCAATGGCGAGACGCAATCTATCGCCGCGCTCGACCAAGAGCTGGCTTACGCACGCGTGCACTATGCGCCGCTGGGTGTGGCGTCCGGTGATTTGACGCAGGCGGCCCTGACGGGGATGCTCAAGTCGCTCGGCGACCCATACACCGAGTACCTTTCTCCACAGCAAATCGGTGCGCTGAACGAGCAACTCAACGGCGGCGACTTCGGCGGCGTCGGCGTCTTCATCTATCAATTGAAAAACGGGCAGATCATTTTGCAGCCGATTCCGGACCTGCCGGCGGCGCGTTCGGGCATGCACGACGGCGAAGTGGTCGAAACGATAGACGGAAGTTCCATCAAGGGCTTTTCGCTGGAGCGCGTCGAGCGGTTGATCCGCGGACCCGAAGGCACTCAGGTTACGCTCAAGACTCACCCGTATAAAGGAACGGTGACCCACGTCTTCCGCATCACGCGCGAGATCATCCACGTGCCGACCGTGCATGCAAAGATGGAAAACGGCTACGATTACATCCGGCTGAGCGATTTCGGGCACACCTCGGCGGCGGAGATTCGCAAAGCGCTGCTCTCCGGAAAATCGAAGGGAGCGAAAGGCTACATCGTCGACCTGCGTTTCAACGGCGGCGGACTGCTCGATGCGGCCGTGGACATTTCGAGTTATTTCGTGCCGAGCGGCACGATCGTGACCGAGATCGATCGCGCGGGCGCCCGGGATTCCAAGGGAGCGACCGGCGCATATATCAGCGGGTTGCGTCCGGTCGTGATTCTGGTCAACGGTTTTACGGCCAGCGCCTCGGAGATTACCGCAGGCGCGCTGCAAGACTACAAGGCCGCCACGCTTATCGGGACGCAAACCTACGGCAAAGGCGTCGTTCAGGGTATCTATACGATGCCCAACGGAGGTGCGCTGAAAATCACCACCGAGCGCTACCTGACGCCGTCCGGGCGCGACATCCAGCACAAGGGGATTGCGCCGGACCACGTCGTGACGCAGGCCGCCGACTATCGACTCATCGACACCCCCGCCGACAAACAACTTCGAGCCGCTAAGACATATTTGGACCGCTTTACGCGTTAGTGAGAATATGAATCGTTTTATCGCCCTCCTCTGCGCAGCCGCTTTCCTGACCGCGGCCGCCCCGCAACAAATCGCCCCGCTGGACGCGAGCGAGATCCAGTTCAGCTATGAGAAACTGCGGACGGATTTCTACAAGAAGACCGACGCCCAAGCCATCGTCAACGGCGCGCGCACCGAGATCGGCAAGCAGCTACGCTTGGCCGGCATCGGCGCCAGCCTGCCGCCGATTTTCGCAACCTGGAGCTCCGCGCGTACGGCGCGCGCAGTCGGACACGAAGTCGACGTAGCCACGCGCATGGCGCACGGCAAGATCAGCTCGCACATGCTCGCATATGCAGCTATCGCCGGCATGTTGGACTCGGTGCACGACCGTTACACGACGTTCCTGACGCCCAAAGAGTACGCGGATCTCAACCAAGGATTGGACGGCGGATCGTTCGCCGGCACGGGCATCGTGATCGAGCAAGACGACACGACCAAATACATCGACGTCAGCAACGTCATTCCGGATGGCCCCGCCGACAAGGCCGGCGTGCAAGAAGGCGACACCATTTCGGCCATCGACGGCCTGAACACCAAGAACATGAAACTGCAGACGGCTTCGTCGCATCTGCGCGGCAAGGCCGGCACGCCGGTCAAGCTGACGATCGTGCGGCAAGGCACGTTGCTGCCCGATCCGATCACGATCGTGCGCGCGCAGATCCGCGAACTTTCGGTCTATGAAAAAATGCTGCCGGGTAAGATCGGCTACGTGGAGCTGACCGTTTTCGGACGCGACACCGGAGCCGAATTGCAGCAAGCGCTGGACCGGCTGCAAAAGGAAGGTGCGCTCGCATTGGTGCTCGACCTGCGCGACAACGGCGGCGGCTACCTGGACTCTGCCATCGCCGTGAGTTCGAAATTCATCGCGAGCGGGCCGATCGTCTCAGTCGAATCACGCGCCTCGAACGTGACGACGTATGAGGCCGAGGATACCGCCATTCCGCCGGTTCCGCTGGCCGTGCTGGTGAACAAT
>JAAXMC010000130.1 GCA_013036315.1 Vulcanimicrobiota bacterium | reverse complement strand
CGCCATGGTTAGTTATCGGCTCCGAGGGGTTTGGGTTACGCCGGCCGGCGTGAAGTTAAGATGAGAACCGGCGCGTCCGGTTCGCGGCCCGCGAGTTCTTCTTCGGCGAGCGCGACCGCTTGGTCTGCTGAAAGCAAGCCGCTGTAATCGGCGATGCGGGCGCCGTGCAAAACGTACAGGTTCGGCATGGCGCGCCCGACGTCGCCGAACGCCGTTGCGTCTTCGATTGCATCGCGCAAATCTTCGCCCGCACAGCCCGTGGCCGTGACGCGCACCATCCCGTCGCGCAGCGTCAGCCGGCCGACGCCGAAACGGTCGAGCACGCGCAGCATTCTCCCCGATTCATAAAGTGTTAGCCCGGGAGTGCGAGCCACCGCGCGAACGCCGGAAACGGCTGTGCGCATCAAACGCGCCGCCGCTGCCAGCCGCGCTTCTTCGTCCAACACGCCGTGCGCGGCGGTTTCGGCCAGCTCCGTCGCACCGGACGCCGTCGCGCGCACGATGTTTCGCTGCGAATCGATCTCGACGACCGTCTCCACGCCTTCCGGAGAAGCTCCCGCTGCAATAACGGCATCTTGCGCCTCGCGGCGGATGCGAAGAATATCTTCGGGCGACGGATCGACGATCGTGCGTTCGACGACTTCGCGCACGAGCGCGAGCGCCACGCCGATTGGCGAAATCACCTCGGCGTCGCGCGCCAGCCGAAAATCCAGGCCCGTGCGTTTGGCCGCGTACGGAATGAGCGCGGCCGCTCCGCCCCCGCCGCCCACGACGACAAGTGTCTCGCGATCGAGTTCGTAATCTGCGATCAACTCGTCGATGGCGGCGATGATCTTTGCGGACGCGATATCGAGCAGATCTTTCGCCAACGCTTCCGGCGACGTTCCAAAATGTGCTGCCAGTACCGCTAGAGCTTTTCCGGCCGACTCTGCATTGCCGCGCGCGAAGGTCCCGGCCGGTACGTATCCCAAGAAATTGGCGGCACACGTCGGCGTGACGGCGATATGCGTGCCGTCGCGCCCGCGCAGCGCGACGTAATCGTCCGAGTCATGCACGCTCGGACGAAACCGTTCGAACACCGCGCCATCGACTGCGCCGGGCTCCATAAAACATGCGTAGCTCAAACCCGCGATATGCGCCGAGCGCGGTCCGACATCAATGATTTTCTCGCCGCTTGCGCGCATGAGGCTGCCGCCTGCGATTCCCAGCGTGCGCACGTCGAGCGTGCGCAGCATCGTACGATGCCCGCCCACACGCGCCGGGCGCATCTGCGGCATGCCCGCGCGAATCGCCGAACAATCCGAACTCGTTCCGCCGACTTCGATAAAAATTCCGTCGGTCACGTTCTCGTGCAGCAAAGCGCCGGCGACGCCGGCTGCCGGACCCGAGAGCAGCGTGAGAATCGGGCGGCGTTCCATTTCGCGCGCGTCCATCACGCCGCCGTCGCTGCGCATCACCATCAGCGGCGAATGAATGGCCGCTTCGCGCACAGCGCTCGCCGTCATGCGCGCGGTGCGCACCATCTTCGGCAGTATTGCGGCGTTGATCGCTGCCGTTCGCGTGCGCGCGCGCAAGCCGTACATCGTGCTGACGTCGTGGCCGCTGGTGGCAAAGAGTCCCGCGTCCGTTGCGATCGCGACCGCGTCGTTCTCGCCTTGCGGCCGATCGACCGAGAAAGCTTGCGTCGCGGCGAGCACTTCTGCGCCGCTTTGTTTCAGCACGCCGACGGATTCTTTCATGGCGTCGCGATCGTGCGCCGAAGCAAACGCAAATGCCGGTTCGAACGGCAGGCCCGGCGCCAACTGCAAACGGCCGAACCTCATCTGCAAGCGCGCGAGCGGTCCGAGGCCATCGAGCAATCCGAGCACGCCGACTTGCGCGACGTCGCCTTCGAGCAGCGCGTTGGTGGCCTGCGTCGTCGAATGTGCGATAAACGCTACTTCGTCCGGGTCTATTGCGCTCTCCGCGAGCAGCCGCGCGATGCCGTCGACGATCCCGGCCGCCACGCCCGCGACCGCAGTGTGCGTGGTCGGAATTTTCACGCGCGCGATCACCTCACGGCTCTCCGCGTCGATCGCCACAACGTCCGTGAACGTTCCACCGACATCAACACCGAGGCGGAGTTTACGCATCGGCAACCAGCACATAGCAGACCATTGCCAGCGAAACGTTGCCGTCTTGCGCGAACCGCTCGAACAGCTCGCCGGCACCGCATCGCAATGCTTCAGCCGCCGGGCCTTCGCGCGGTAGGTATGACGTCGAGGCCATCCGCCCGAGCAATTGCTCTTTGCTCAACGTTTGCGCGTAACGATGCTCGCTTCGGTTGCAGTCCGAGCCCGCGAGCTTTGCAAACGCGGTCAACGCTTGCGCCCGCCGCGCCTCGGTGTCGTCCAATGCATGCTGCCGGACGAGCCCGGCGTACGCCCCCGCGAATGGCTCGCTTTCGTCGCGCTCGTACTGCACGAGCGCGATTCGATGGCGGCTGATGCGTCGGAATTCTTCGATCGCCGCTTCCGGCTCGAACCAATGAAAAGCTTGAAACGCTGCGGCAACGTCGACGGACTTGAATGGAAGGTGCGTATCTTCACCCGTTCCGTCGATCCACTCGATGCGCGGATCCGGTTCGGCCTGTTCGGCCATCGAATGATTGGGTTCGATCGCGAAAACGGTTGCGCCGCGTTCGGCGAGCAGCCGCGAGGCAATTCCGGTACCCGCGCCGATGTCGGCAATTGTCAATTTCGCCGGCGATCCCAATCCGTCAAGCAATGCATCCAGCGCCGCGGACGGATAGCCCGGGCGGTTTGACGCGTACGCTCCTGCGCGCGGTGAGAAGCGCTCGGTCGGCCGATCGATCACGTCGTGAAAGGCGTGCCGAGTTGCACGGCGATCGTCGAGCCTGAACGCTCGAGCTGGAACGAGTGCGGCTTTCCGTCGTAGGCGCGCGCTTGCGTTTGATACGTGCCGTACATCCACCAGTCCAATCCGTCGAGTTTGTCGACGATGTCGTCGGTGCGCATCCCGGCCGCGTAGGCCGGCCCGCCCGCCCGCACGTACGCGCGCATGTTTCCGTCGACCGTCTTGTAGAGCGCATAGTAATAGGAAGGCGGATCGCCCGGCGCGTACGCGAGGCCGCGCTCTTGCAGATTCTGCCAGCGCTGCGGATTCGCGCGCGCCCAATCGAGCAAACGGTTCACGCCCCGCTGGGCAAGCTGCGTGACATCCTGTTGCGATGGTTGTGAAAACACGGCATGGTCGTGCCACTCGGCGACTTCCCAGCCGCCGCAATCGAAGAGCTGAACGCCGATATCTACGTCGGTTCCTTCGATGAGCGTGAAGCGCGTCGACGTGGCGTTCACATACGCCGCGTATTGCTTCGCGCTGCAATCGGCCGCGTTCGGATCGTCTTGCTGCGCGAAGACCTGGAGCTGCGGCGCGCTGCGCAACGTTTCGACGATCGCGGGCACGGCCGTTTGCGCATCCGGCGATCCGTCGGCGCCCACCGCAATGCGGCGAGCTGCGGGCGCGCCCGCAAACATTCCGGGCGGATAGAGCTCCTGCGCACTCGCGGCCGGAATCGCTGCCACGAATGGCTGCACGCCGAACAAATGCGGGGACGAGGTCACCACCACGATGCAGGCAACGACCGCAACGGCAACCTGGTAGGGCAGCGTCCGTTTTGTGATCTCCACGATTTGTACGCCGGTGAAATTCGCAATCCAGACGTTGGCAGTGTTGGTCGGATCGCAGACGTTCTGGACTTGCACAACCGCCATGATTGCGGCGACGAGAATGACCGGTGGCAGCGCGCTGCCGGATAGCAGAATCGTGAAGACGGCGATGCCGACGCCGACCGGATTGAGCGGTCCGCGATAGAGCGCGAGCGGGCTGAGGATGCCGAAAATGGCGACATACACAAACGGATTGTGCAACGCTTGCGTGGATCCAAGCCCGTGGAGCGCCGCTACGAACTCTGGTGCCTTCGTAGCGGTGAACAGCATGCCGATGCCGATGAACAGCACGATTGCGGGCGCGGCGTCTTCTATACCACGGATGGCCGCCGCCGTCAGCGTTTGAATCGCTTGCGCCGGGCGCGTCGCCAATGCGCCGTAGATTGCCGATATCGCGAATGCCACTACCGGATCCACGTTAAATGCGAAGTACAGAACGATCGGAAGTATCGGCGTGATCAGCGCGTACGCCGGCACGTGCCGGGCTTGGGGTTCTTCCTTTGCACGCACGGCCCACGTAGCATACCCACGCGCGTTCCGGAATGAGACGAACGCGTAAATTAGGAGAGCGATCAGATCGATGGCGGCTAGGTCAATCGCATACGCGTACATCTGATGCTGGTTCACGCCGAAGTACTGCGTATAAAACTTCCAGTTGACGATGTTGAAGATGTATCCGAGGGCGAAAGCCATCAGGAACATTGTCGCGGTAATTTTCCTTGGCACGCCGATCGTCATCATGATCGGCAGCACGATCGACCCGACCATGATCACCGCTCCCAAGCCGGAGAGCGAGACGAACAGCAGCGCAACAACCGCGCTCAGCGCGAGTGCAACCGCCAGCGGCTGCTCGCCGCCGAACTCGGCCGCGAAGTTCACGATGGTCCGCGCAATTCCGGTATCGAGTGTCACTCGGCCGAGCAGGGCGCCGAAGATCACCGCAACGTACACCTTCGCGAGCGCCGACGCGCCCGTCACGACGATCGTGCCGACACCCGCGAGCGGCACTCCCGCAACCAGCGCCATGATGACGGCCATCGCGGGCACCGCAAGCAATGCGGGAATCTTACGCGTATACATCAGGGCGGCGAAGATCAGGAAGACGACGAGGATCAGCAGAGGTGCGATCATTGCGATGTGTCATCCTGAGCGGAGCATTTCGCCTTCAGCGAAATGCGGAGTCGAAGGGCGGCCGAGCGGAGCCGAGGCCCGCGTAAATGCGGCCCTCGGCTTAGCGCGCTATCGCGCGCTGCGCTCGAGCGTGGTTCGACTGGCGCGCTTTGCGCGCCGCTCACCATGACACTATTTAGGGCGCCGCTCACCATGACACTATTTACGGCACGCCGCCGTTCAGTATGCCATCGAGTGGCGGGAGCGGTTTGCCGGCGCTGTAGTCGAGCGTCACGTCGTAAAAGCGATCGGCGCGTTCGATATTGAGTTGCGTGGCTACGTCGTACCGCTGCAGGTTGCTCGCCAGATGGCTCTCCCGATTTTCATAACGCCAGGCTGCTGCATAAAGCGGCTGTATCTCTTCGTATCGGTCACGCAGCTCCCAAAACCAGTACTTGCACCACGCCAAGTCACGGCCGGTGGGGGAATGCGGTTGGCCGGCCCGCGCTTGCGCCTCACCGTAGTAATCCCGCACTTCCTGAGCCGCTTGAAACTTTCGCCCGATGAAATCGTACTTGCGCGCTGCGAGGAACATGACGCGCGCCGCGTTCGCATGTAGCGGCGGCGCGTTCTGCAACAGATGTTGTTCCGCATCTTCGGCCTCTAAGCGCAGCGCGCTCAGGTCGAGCTTCGCCATGTGCGCGTCCGCCCGCGGATCGAAGGGATCGACCCAGAACAAGTAATCGCTCGAATAATCATACGAATCGGCCATGCGCGCCTGAACATCCGTCAGCGCGGCGATGTCGCGCGCGTACCGCGCATCGTCGATTCCGAAAAACGCGCTCGGGAAATCCGCTTGGAATCTCGCGGGATCGACGGAGCGCTTTTCCCACGCGCCCGCCGCCGAGTACAGCACTGGATACCACGTCGCCTCGAACAGCGATTCGCCGTCATCATGCCACACGGTTTGGAAGAGTCCGAAAACATCCGACGCTTTTCCCTCGTCGATAAAGCGCCGCTCATTGATAAGCGCCGCGCGAATGTCGGGATAGATTTGGTTCCAATTATTCGCGCCCGGAGCGACCATCTGCCGGAAGCCGCCTGACGCGATCAGGTTGATGTACTTGAGGAAACTCTTCTCGGCGCCGTAGTGCCAGTTCACGATCACGGCGCTCTTTGGAATCATGGACATGATCGCGGGATCGTTCTCGATGCCGTCGTCCCAGAGCATGATCCGCGCGCCCGACGGCGCGATTATGCTGTTCATCGCGCGGATATGCTCTGCATACACCTGGCTCAAGCCGCGCTGCGCAACCAGCCCTTGGAATTCCACCTTTAAGGTTCGTACATCAGTATCCTAAGTTGCCGCCCAACACCATACTACCACCGGACGCAGGGCTTGCTTTCGTGCCCAATGTTCGTGTTGAGCACACGACTTTGCCAGGACAAGGCTATGGCCTAACAATCACCGGTAGCGAGATGCCCATGGTCAATGCGGACGTGACCATCCGAGCGGGCGATTCCGACGGAGCGTTTTACGCAGCGATGACGCTCGCGCAGCTTCCGCAGCGCGTGAACGGTAAGTGGGTTTTGCCCTGCGTTGATATTAGTGACGAGCCGGCGCTGAAGTGGCGCGTGCTGAGCGACGACGTCTCGCGCGGGCCGCTCCCGAACATGCGCTACTTCAAAGAGCGCATTCGCACGATCGCCGCTTTCAAGATGAACGGCTACTCGCCATACATGGAGCACGTCTTCGTCGACCCACGCAACCCATTGCCGGCGCCGCTCGACGGCATCACGCCCGCGCAGCTGCACGAGCTCACGGTTTATGCCAAGCGCTACCATGTCACGTTCATCCCCGAGCAGCAGACATTCGCGCACATGCACGGGACGCTGGCGGTCGAAAAATATGCAAGCGCCGCGGAGTTCCCGCACGATTTTCTACTCAGTCCGGCGTCGCCGCTTTCATTAGAGTATCTGACGCAGCTGATTCACGACGAACTGGCGGCAGTCGGGCGGCCTGCGTTCTTTCACATTGGGTCCGACGAAACGTCGGTGCTCGGCCAGGGCCAAAGCCAAGC
>JAAXMC010000129.1 GCA_013036315.1 Vulcanimicrobiota bacterium | reverse complement strand
GCCGTACGGCGCCCGCAAACGTAAGTTGCGAGCGCTCCGCGTTAACGATTTTGATCCAATCGTCAGTCCATCAACCTCTTTCTATCTCTGGAAGGCCATGGTGATCGACATGGCTCGCGGGGTCGCGCTGCAGAACGGAACACACCCGATCGGCGGCTGGGACCCCTCGCCTCCGACGCCCGCGCCATTTAGCACCTTCTACCTTGACCCGGCGTTCAATCAGTACGCGTATCTGGTACACAAATACATGATTGGAAACCGCACCTACGCACTTCAGTACGACGAGCCGGGCGGATTGGCACCCACGTTCACCTCGGACCCGAGCCTGCCGTTGCAAATTACGATCTGGAACATTCCCTCGTACAGCAGGGCGACGCCAACTGCGGTAGCCACGCCCCTGCCCTGTCCAACGTAGACTGATGTTCGGCGTCGTCCGCCAGTACAAGATGAAGTCGGCCGCTGAGTTCCTCAATCTACAAAATTAGCTACATGCGTCCTAGTCGGCCCAGATTGGCCGACATAGGAAAACGCCGAAATCCTTTAAGAACGGGCGTTTTTTCGTGGTGGAGATGGGGGACTCGAACCCCGGCCCCTTACATGCGAAGCACAAAGGACGGGTCAAGCCGAACAAAACAGGACGACGAAACCAGCGAGTGATGTGTGGCTTTGTGCGATCTCGTTCGCGCCCGTTCTGGGCGATTCGGAGTAAATTGGCGGAACAATGGCGGAGTACTGGGGCTGGGTATACGATAGGTGATCGTATGCGGAATATAGCGTTGCGGATCGGGTTAGGGTGCATCGTCTGTTTGTGTACTTTGGCCGCGCAGCCCGGTCTGTCGCGGGACTCCATTTCGTCGATAGAAATTCACTCAACGTTTCAGGGCCTGCCGCCGCCAGACTTGGCCGAGGGGGCGTGGCGCGATGATTTGGTGATCACGCGAAGTCAGGGAAAATTCTTGACTAATGGTCATGTGGTTCCGAACGATAAAATTAACGCGCTGATTTCTGCGATTTCCCGAGCGCCGCGAGCCATTCCACTGCACGAGGATTTCGGACTCACGAGCGATTGGCTAAAGGCAACCGCCGATAATGCTTTCTTACAAGCAGTTTATAGCGGGCGCAGCCCTGGCGGCAACGGATTTTTTAGCGCCGCGCAACGAAAGATGTATATCAGATACTACAAGGATATGCGCATCGTTTCGGCCAGCTTAGGCCGTTATTACGCTGGCAATTTTGCGATTGCCGATGACGATCATGAAGTGCTGGTTACTCTCAAGTTGTCTGATGGCGGCACCGTTACGGTCCATTCAGATAGCAAAGCAATACTCATGCTGCCTTGGGTCATAACGCAGGCGGGTGCATCCAGAACAACGTTTGATCCGGCCGTTGCGAACGCGATCTTTTCATTCTTGACCCCAAGCGACCCGAATTACACGCTTCTCTCGCGAGATATATTTTTGGAGGAGATTCCGTCGCTCGTTGCAGACGAGATCTCGGCGGAATGGAGTAAGGTCCCAAAGTACAACGTAAAACCCCTAATTTCCGCATTAGAGAAACGATACAATGTCCATCTAAGACCAAGCTATAATCCGATCAGTCCTGGATCTCTCGTCTGGGACACGGCGTTGCGGTGGGATGACTCTCCTCCGAATGTTGGTGCTAATGCGCGTCTGCCCATCGTCAACAACACGATTCTCAACACACAAGCGATACCGGCTGCACGGAATTTTATGTTAGTCGCTACGCAACTTCCTTGGGTTCAGCGAGACCTGAAGGCCAATCAAATCTCTAAGTTGGAAGTCGAGCTACAGACCGATAGTACGATTTCCATGACGCCCGGCGAACAGCAGACATTCTTGTCGAATCTCAGAGAATTGGGGAAAAATGACCGGGCAACAGCTGCGGCGACCGATATGCAAAAGGCTTTTGAGATTATAATCGACCAAGGGAATGAATTCTCGGTTTGGATAGTATTTCCGAATCGAGATGCAATTTTGTGGACCTACTACCCGGATAAGCCGAGCGCTCCCATCCTCGATCTGCCGCTGAGCGCTTTGCAACCCAAGGAATGCGCAAACGGCAATCCGTGCAGCGGCCTGCTGCGAAAGCCCGATGGCACGATAGTTCCGTGAGCGGAAGAACAAACGGGGTCGTGCTTGAAACTTTGTGGAGATGGGGGGACTCGAACCCCCGACCCCTTACATGCGAAGCAAGTGCTCTACCAGCTGAGCTACATCCCCACGATTTCACGTAAACGGCAGCGCGGCTGATTATACGGCCCTGCGAAAGGGCCTGTCAAAGAGCCGAAGCCCAAAGAATGATTCTGCGAATGATTCGCAAATTAAGGGCATATGCGTACCCAATACTCGACCAGGCCCCGCGAACAGGTATCGGCCATCCTCAAACGCGAGCAGCGCTACCTCTCGGCGGCTGAGATTCACGGCCTGCTGCGCAAATCGCGGCAGAACGTTTCCCTTTCAACGGTTTACCGCACCCTGGATTTGCTCGCCGGCAAGGGCGAGGCCAGCGCGCGCGTTGACGCAGGCGGAGAAACCACCTATGTGGTTTGCGATCAGACGCACCACCATCACGCGGTCTGTAGAAAATGCGGCAAGGTGCAAGACGTCTCGTGTGAAGCGATCGAAAGTGTTGCGTCGGCGTTGCGCACGCATCATGGGTTTAAACTCGCCGATCATGAGATGCAGTTTTTCGGAACGTGCGGAGCATGCAAGTGAAATACATCGCTGCCATTCTTATCGCCGCGCTTTCTGCGTGCGCATCTCCATCGATCGCGACGCGCAACGGTCGCATTCCCGTCGTTACCACGTTCTCGACGCTGAATTCATTTGTCGAAGCGGTCGGCGGGCAGTATGTGACCGTTCACAATCTCGTGCCGATCGGTGCGTCACCCGAAACGTACCAGCCGACGCCGCAAGATATCGCGACGCTGGCCAATGCGCGCCTGCTCGTTGAGAACGGAACCGGGATCGAAGTATGGCTGCAGCACACGATCGCAACGGCCGGCAACAAAGATCTGCGAATCCTCATCCTCTCCGACGGCCTTCAGCACATCGATCATAATCCACATCTCTGGATGGATCCGGTGCTGGCGCGCGCCTACGTCGCCAAAGTTGCGCGGGCGCTCAGCCTGATGGACCCGGCGCATGCTGCAGCCTATCAGCAGAATGCGCGAGCATACGAACAGAAATTGGTCAGCCTTCAAGACGAGATCGCGAAAGCGATCGCGGCCATCCCGCCGCAGCGGCGCACGATGATCGTTTTTCACAACGCGTGGCAATATTACAACGACCGCTTCGGCATCAGGACCGTGGGCGTGATCGAAGTCTCCCCCGGGCAGGAGCCGAACCCGTCGTATATCGGTAACCTCGTCGATATCGCGCGCAAATACAACGTGCACGCGGTGTTCTCCGAACCTGAATATAGCCCGAAAATCGCGCAGACCCTGGCCAAAAGCGCGGGCATTCGAACCGTCAGCGATCTCTATGACGACTCGATCGCCAACAACTCGCGCGTGCACGACTACATCAGCATGCTGCGTTACGATACCGGCGTAATCGTGCGGGCATTAAAATGAGCGAGGCGGTCGTGGTGCGCGATCTCGCCGTGCGTTATGAGAACTTCATGGCGCTCGAGGGCGCAAACCTAAGCGCACATTTCGGTGAAGCGTTAGGAATTGTCGGGCCAAACGGCTCCGGAAAA
This sequence comes from Vulcanimicrobiota bacterium, assembly GCA_013036315.1. GTDB lineage: Bacteria > Vulcanimicrobiota > Vulcanimicrobiia > Vulcanimicrobiales > Vulcanimicrobiaceae > Rubrimentiphilum. Next base: position 3,613 of record JAAXMC010000129.1, on the reverse strand, counting down.
TCGACGCTGCTCAAAACGATCGCCGGGCTGCTGCAGCCTTCAGCCGGGAGCGTGTGCGTCTTGGATAAAGAGCCGCGCGAACTGCCGCCGGGCACGATCGCCTACGTTCCGCAAATCGAAGCCGTCGACTGGAGTTTTCCGGCCACGGTGTGGGACGTCGTGGCCATGGGCCGTTTCCCGCGCCTGGGTGTGTTTCGCCGCTTCGGCGCAGAGGATCGCAAGGCCGTGCGTCACGCGCTCGCGCAGTTGCGCATGGAAGACCTATCGGACCGGCACATCTCGGCGCTCTCCGGCGGCCAGCAGCAGCGCGCGTTCGTCGCGCGCGCGATCGCGCAAGGGCCGCGCGTGCTCTTACTCGACGAGCCGACCACCGGCGTCGACGAGCAGACCGAAGAGTCGTTGCGCCGCGTCGTGCGCGAGCTGGTTGCGGGCGGCTTGCCCGTGTTGATGGCGACGCACGATCTCGAACGCGCGTCCGATTGGTTCGACCGGATCGTCGTGATCGACCGGCGCGTGCTCGCCATCGGCACGCCCGACGAAGTCCTAAAAAGCGGCGCATATGCCGCCATCCGCGAGCACACGCATACGCACGGTCACCTGCGCACGGATCATGAATCGCATGCCGGCCATGCGGCGCATCCGGAGATCACCCGTTGATCGAGCATTTGGTAGCGCCGTTTCACTACGCGTTCATGCAGCGCGCGTTCTTGACGGCAATTCTGGTCGGCGTCCTGTGCTCGACGATGGGAACCTACGTCATTCTGCGGCGGCTCGCGTTCATCGGCGATGGCATCGCGCACGCGTCGTTTGCCGGCATCGTCATCGCCTATCTGCGCGGCACGAATTTTTATCTCGGGGCCGGCATCGTCGCGGTGTTGACGGCGCTGGGCATCGGTTTCGTGCACCGGCGCGGACGAATTTCGCTCGATACGACGATCGGCGTGCTCTTCACCGGCGCATTCGCGCTCGGCATCTTCCTGATGAGCCGCCAACGGTCGTATTCGGTCGACCTGCAGAGCTTTCTCTTCGGCGACATTCTATCGGTCAGCGCGCAAGACGTCCTGATGATCGTCGCGCTCGCGCTGGTCGTCGCCATCGTGACGGCGCTCTTGTTTCGCTCGCTGCTCTACACGTCGTTCGATCCCGTGGTCGCGCAGGCCAGCGGCATGAACGCGGGCGCCATCGAGTATGTATTGCTGGTGTTGATTGCGCTGACGATCATCATCTCGCTGCAGGCCGTTGGCATTATCTTAGTCGCGGCGCTGTTGGTTACGCCCGCGGCGGCGGCCTACCAGCTCACCAACCGGTTTGCGCCGATGATGGCGCTGTCCGCGCTCTTCGGCGCGCTGTGCGCCGTCGGCGGATTGTACTTGTCGTACTATTTGGCAAGCGCGAGCGGCGCGACGATCGTGCTGTTGGCTACGGTGCTATTTTTTGCGGCGGTCGGCGGCAAACAGGCGCGGCTGGCTATTGCGCGGCGAACGTAAGCGGCGCCGTGTAGATCGATGTACCGTCGTCGAACTGCAGCCACATGCGATAGAGTCCTTTTGTAAGCGGCGGCAGCCGTAAGGCGTATTCGCAGCATAATCCGCGGTTGATGGCGCCGTCGATGTGCGCATACGTCAGCGATGACGTGTTGACGAGAACGGCACGCACCCACGCGACATGGTAGGGAGCAACGCCGGGAGCGCGCGGGTTGCGCGTGATGTCGGCCGTTACGAGCTGCGGCCGCGCCGCGCGCACGCGCGACTGATCGAGCGAAACGTCGTAAGGGCCCGCGCGCGCGTGAACCGCCGGCGCAACGACCGATGTAGTGAGGTGACGCGAGGCGGTTCCTGACGCCACGACAAAGCGAAACACCTGTTCGTGCAAACCCGCCGGCTGCGACGCCACGTATGCGTAGTAGCGGTGCCCGCGCTCGAACAAATACGGCAGGCGGAAAACTCCCTGTCCCGACATGTGCGGATGCAGGTGCCCGAACGATAGAAAATCGTCGCGCACGATCACGATGTGCAGCGGCTCGTCTTCGGTCGGCGCGTAACGCGTGAGCGGTGCTGTGGAATGCGGCGCATATTGAGTCAAGACCAGCGTTTGCAAGCCGCTCGGGCCGTTGATGAGGGAGAGCCGGGAAACGATCTGCGGTTTCCCTTGCGCGAGCGCATATTGGCCGGATTGCTGTAAAACCGCCGCGCGCGCCACACAAACGGTCAGCGCACACGCAATAATTGCAATTACTCCGCGGATCGTACGATTCTCCATGTTTCCTTTCCGGATCGCTCCAAGAAACCGGCGACAGCCAACGCATCCAGCGCCTCGGCCAGCGCCGCCCGTTCGTTCTTATTGGGCATACCCGCCCAGCGCATCGCCGCATCACCCAAATGAATATCCGCGCCTTCTCGCAGCAGCTCCGAAAGGAAGCCGGCCGTCAGCTTGACGCGTTCCATGCGGCGCGCCACGGGCTCGAGCGCGCGTTCGAAATCGGTTTCAGCCATGGGTCGAAGCGTACGCTTTGTAGGCGGCCTTCACCCCGTCCGGCAGCGCGGCGAACCACGAATCTTCATAGACGATCGGCGGCGGCGGGGCGATCGCGTGCCGGTTTTCGGCGGCGAAGGATTTGAGCGCGCGCGCGACCGGCTTCTCGCTGCCGTCATAGCGGATGATGCCGAAGTTCAGTTCGTGCGGCGCGCAATCGCACGGCGGCCATGCGCGCAACTCCTCGACGTAGTCGGCCCAGCACCACCAAAACGCCCCGAGTGCGCCGCGCGCGTGGAGCCGATCCAGCACGTCATAAGCATAGCGCGCCATTTCGTCTTCGCTCAAGCATGCAAACCCCGTGCCCGGAGCGCCCTCCCGCGGACACGCCGGATTGCCGAACTCGTTAAACAGCACGGGCTTGCCCGAAACCGCCTGCATCAGCTGGCATAGAAACGGCACGACGTTGGGGTCGGTGCGGCTGCGCGCGAAGTCCGCGTAGACGGAGTACCCGTGCATCACCGCGCAAACCAGTGGCTTGCTGAACGATTCAAAGCGAAAGTTGCGATCCTGCGTGAGATCTTCGGAGTGGTTTCCCGCGGTGACGCCGGCGTCGGACGTTTCGATCAAGTCGCTCGTTAAGCGCGCGCACCACTCGTCGGCGACCTTCGGCGATGACGGGATGCGCAGGTTGCTGAATTCGTTGCCCAGATCCCACATGAGCAGCGCGGGATGATTGCGGTAACGCGCGCCGATCGTTCGCGCCAACAAGCGCGACGCCGCGAGAATCGGACCGGAATAAATATCGCCGGCGCCCCACGGCAACGCGCGTCCTCCGCTAAACGTACGGAACCGTCCGGCCGGACGCGAGCGATCCAGCGTCCACTCGGGCAGCCAGTTCACGCCGCTCATGTGCCCGGTAAAAAGGCTCGGCATCGCGCGCAGACCCGCATCCGCGAGCGCGTTCATAACGGCGTCCAACCGCTTGAGCATCGTAGCGTCAATGCGACCGGGCTCGGGTTGGAACTCGTCCCAGCCGATGAAGAAGCGCACGACTGGAAGCCCGAGACCGCGGATGCGGCTGAAATCTTCCCGCAACTCTCCGAGATCGAAGCGCTGCCACATGTACATCGCACTACGC
>JAAXMC010000128.1 GCA_013036315.1 Vulcanimicrobiota bacterium | reverse complement strand
AAAAAACGTCACGATTAAGTAGTTTGGTTTTTCGTCCCTGACGCCCTTAAAGGGATTCTTTTTCACCAATCGCTCGAGCTCGTCTCGGCTGCGGATGATTGTTGCGCTCTTAAACCCTAACTGCTTGGGGAGCGCTTTCTCGATCCTTGCCTCCAGCGCGGTCGTATCTTTGGAAGGGGAGCTGAACACGACATTTCCGCTGGCAATAACCGTGTCAACGTCTCTAAATCCGAGCGACTCGAATACTTTCCTGAGCTTCTCGCTCTTCATGTTGGGATTCATTGGCATAATGCCGCGCAGGAGAGCTACGTACGTCGTCATGGGAGTATCTTACTACGCAGCTGTGGCCAAGCGCTCCAAACTGCGGTAATGTACTGCCTCGGCGACGTGCTCAGCCAGAATTTCGTCGCTACCGGCTAGGTCTGCAATCGTGCGAGCTGCGCGCGCGATCCGATCGAGCGCGCGTGCGGAAAATTGTTTGCGCGCGCTGGCCTGCTTCAGCAACTGCATCGCCGCCGTGTCGAGCCGGCAATACCCGCGCGTTCCGTTGGCGGGAATGTCGGCGTTGCATGTTAGGGCCGTACCCGAAAAACGCTGACGCTGGCGCTCGCGCGCCGCCAGCACACGGGCGCGAATCGCGGCGGAGCGTTCCGCGCCCTCGGTGCGCACCATGTCGTCGAACGGCACGCGGCTAACCTCGATCTGCAGATCGATGCGATCGAGAAGGGGGCCTGAAAGCTTAGAAACGTATTTTACGACGGCGGCGTCGTCGCAGCGGCACTCGGCGCTGCGCGTTCCGCGATAGCCGCAGGGGCACGGATTCATCGAAGCGACGAGCATGAATCGCGCGGGGTAGGTAAACGTGCCGGACGCGCGCGCGATTGTGACCGTACCCTCTTCTATCGGTTGGCGCATCACCTCGATTGCGCCGCGCGCGAATTCAGGAAGTTCGTCCAAGAACAGCACGCCGTGATGCGCGAGACTGATCTCGCCCGGCTTGACGACGCTGCCCCCACCGACCAGCGCCGTCTGGCTGATCGTGTGGTGCGGAAAGCGAAATGGCCGCGCGCGTACGATGCCGGGCCGCGAACCCAGCAAACCGGCGACGCTGTACACCTTCGTTACCTCGAGCGCTTCGTTCGATGTCATGGGCGGAAGAATCGAAGGCAAGCGGCGCGCGAGCATCGTCTTGCCGCAGCCGGGCGGTCCGAGCAGCAGCAGATTGTGTCCGCCCGCAGCTGCGATTTCCAACGCGCGTTTCGCGCCGGCTTGGCCACAAGCAGGCGTCGAAGGCAGTACGCGCATGCCTAGTCGTTTTAGCCGGTTTCCGCCAATGGTTCCGCCGGCCGACGCTTCGTCACAGTTGGGCTCATCGAGCGCCGCTACGGAATCGACTTCTCGAGGAACACCTCAAGCTCGGAAACTTCGAGGGTGCAAGTACGTGAAAGGAGCTCGTTTGTGAGGTCGCACATGATTGTTGACTCGGATCCTGGGAAGCGATCAGGGGGTATCCTTGCCCGATCTGTCGCGAATCCAACTCTGGCAACATCGCGCCAGCGGGCGTGCTGTGCGTCGTCAGAGTTCATCCCTGCACTGGTGAGACGCTCCAAAACCTCCACGCGTCGCTCGTGCGCTTTAAGGCGTTCGAGCAGCCGGCGCGCCGGGTCCACCGTGAGCTCGCCCGAGTCTGCCTGAAAACCAAAGAATTGTGCTAAAGCGCGGCCGACTTTCTCTCGCATGCCCTTCGAGGGCGACTTCAGGCAATACGTAAGTAGATCGCTCTCCAAAACAGTCGCGAGCTCGTCCGATTTACGATTCCGCAGGAACGCCCGGACGATTCCCACGTACTGGGGTTGCGCGGACCCGGAGCGGCGCCAAGTCGTTACGGACGCCGCGTCGATTGACTTGCGAGGCATACTAGTATCACCTATATAGGTATGATATATATGTGTATGGCCTATACTAGTATGAAAACTTCCTGCCCTCCCGACGCCGATGGCGGCCCCGTCTCAAATCGGCCGCTGGCGTTATCAATTCGCCAGCCTTGGGCCTGGGCTGTACTGTATGCAGGCAAGCGGATAGAGAACCGGGGCTGGTACACCTCCTATCGCGGTGACCTCTATATTCATGCTGGTCTACGGATCGACTACGGCGCTCTGGTGGACCTAGACGAAGTCATCGCGTGCGTCGACGAGCCTCGACCGCCGGCGTACTGTGGCGCTTTAGTTGGAAGGGCCAGCCTTGTCGACTGCGTGCGAGCTCAAGACGTTCCTGAAGGACAGGAGTCGTGGGCCATGGGGCCCTGGTGCTTTGTCTTAGAGGATATCCGTCCACTCTCGCGGCCTGTTCCGCTCCGGGGCTCCCTCGGGCTCTTTGCCGTGGATCTCCGCGCCGAGTTAAGCGCTAGCACGTCCGACCCGTTACATTGTAAAACTATTCCAGCATAAAATGGCATAACTATTGACTTTGTAGGCAAATGATTGTAGGCTTGCCGTATGACGGACAAGGACCGTTACGGCAAAAAGCTGGGGAAGGGGTTCCTCAGCGTGCGGCCCATCCTCTGTTCCGACGACAACCAGGCGGCCGTCGAGGCGATGGCGCGCTACATCGATCGACAAATGAGGAAGGAGATCGACATCAAGGCGCTTGCCGCCGAAGTCAAGGATATCTTGGGGCCGCAACCGTCTATTTTCGGGTTGACCGATGCGCAGCTCGAGCGGTTCGAACGTCGAACTGCAGATTCGCTCGCTGCAGAACACTTTGTTGAGGCGCTTCGATATGCCGCCCAAGGCGGCGGAACACTGGACGATGCGATTGAGCATCTCGTACGGTCTGCCATCGAAAGTTACCGTGATTGCATCACCCTGCAACAGGAATACCGCGACGACGTCCAGTGTCAAGGCGCGTTCGCCCGTCATGAAGCGGCGATAGGGCAGGCGTTACTCGGTAAGATCAGAGCGAGGTGCGGATTGGAGGATGCACCGCCTGCTACACCGCGCACGGTGACCGATCAGAAGGCGCTAATCGAGTTCGTCGTCGTCAGCGAGCTGTGAAAGCAACCCTAGTTCAGGTTCGCATTGAAGGTAATTCCCTAGTAATTGATATCGCTGGCAGCACCGTTCGGCAGCGGTTAGAATATAACAGCAGGGAAATGCTGCCGCTGAATGCGTATGCCGACGCACCGCATCTGATTGAATTCTTCGAGTTCATGTTGGCGTTTTACGCCGCAGATCGCTTGGTTGCGCGACCGAAGCGACATTGGAAACGAGCCTTCCGTATTACGTTTCCCGTTTCACGAACGGCCGCATGGGCTTACGCGAAACCAACGATCGAAGAGCTAATTCATCAATCTACCGGCGATGACGTTGAGATAACCATTCTGGAACGTTCCCACTCGTTAATGCACGCCGACCGTCGCCAACGGCGCTTTGAACTTGACTCCGCGCAATCGACGTCGGTTGTGCTGCTCAGCGACGGCCTCGATAGCCTGGCTGGAGTTTTTGAGCCATTTTCGGATCCCGCCGAGCGCGTCGCGCTCGTGTCGCTGGTCACACTGGCGCGAAAGGCCTCGCGCATCGGAAAAGTAATGGATTACCTCGTAGGAAATTTTGGCGAACGAGCGGTTCATCACACTGTCGATCTTCACTTGGCAAAACCGCCGCGTAAACAAGAAATTACGCAACGTTCTCGGACTATGCTCGCTATTGCCGCTGCTCTCACGGTTGCACAAACATATGGTTCGAAGCGCGTTCAGGTCTCAGAAAATGGAATGGGCATTCTAAACCTGCCGCTTCCATCACTTCAAATGCGCCATGAATCGTCGCAGGTATTGCACCCGGCTAACCTACCTCTCTGGGCAACGGTTTCAGAACTGTTGCTGGGGGGCGCAAAGATATTTTATCCGAATCGCTATAAAACGAAGGCGCAGATGATCCGAGAGATGCCGGAGGATGCGCGAGAGATGATTGCAGTTACGTCCTCGTGCGATGCGCCCCAGCGATTTGACGCAAACGCCGATTGCGGACGGTGCAGCTCGTGCGTCTTTCGAAAGATCGCCCTATACAATGCCGGCCTTCGTCAGTACGATACGGCCTATAGTGGTCGTGCGCCGAAAAACCTTGACTACGATCCTACCGTAATCTTTTTACACCAAGCTCGGAATATAAGGGCAACTTTGCAGGTTTCTGACACTTGGCCGGCGCTGCTGCGCGCGCAGCCGACGTTACGCCGGGTCGTAATTGGGCGCGATGCAAAGGAACGAGCCGACGAGATAGCGTCGACCATCGAGCTGTTGCGTCGCCATACTGAAGAAATGGAAGCCTTGCAGCAACTTGCTTATGCAGTCTGAGCTTGGAGTCGATCCGGGGGTGCTCGGTGCAAACATTGCACATGCGCGAAAGCGCGCGGAGCAAACGCAGGATGCCCTTGCGAAGAGGGTGGGAATTTCAAGACCGATCTTAATCGCAATCGAATCGGGCCAGCGCTTACCTTCAGAGCTGCAATTGCACAACATCGCGGAGTCACTGCAAACTTCAGTCCGCGATTTGCTTAGCCTGGGAGCACCAGACGAAATAATTGCCGTACGGCTGCGCGCTTTGCGCGGTGCAGAAGATGCGCAGCCAGCACTTGAGGCTCTCGAAGACTATGGCCGTCGGTATCTGCACCTGGAACAAATGGCGCAAGACCGCATTGTGCGCCGTGAACCGCCGGCCTTCTCGCTGGAACGTGCGCACAATCTTGAGTACGCCGCCGAGGAGCTTGCAGCAACAGAGCGGTTAAGGCTTGGCCTTGGTGACGGGCCGCTTCCCGATTTGCGCGTTGTCTTCGAAGAGGATGCCGGGTTACGGGTATTCGGTCTTGACGAACTCCGGAAAACGAAGATTTCCGGCCTCTTCATCTATAGTCGTGAATATGGCCCTCTTATTGGATTCAACGCCGCGCATGACTCTCGGCGGGTCAGATGGACGTTGTGCCATGAGTACGCGCACTACTTATCTGAGCGTTTTGAGCCCGAGATAACCGTCGAGAACCTGGAACGCCCGCGCCGCAACCGACGCGAGACCTTTGCGGATGCGTTTGCGGCGCAGTTCCTAATGCCAGCAACGGGGCTGTCTCGAAGATTCTCCGAAATGCTGAGCGATGCCGGCGGTAAATTAAAAGTAGCTCATCTCCTCATGTTGGCGCAATTCTTCGATGTTTCGTTTCAGGCGCTTACACAGCGTTTGGAGGAGATTGGCAGGGTCACGCGCGGCACATATGAGATGCTCGTTAGCCGCGGCCTTAAACCGCGTGAAGCTGAAGAGCTTCTGGGGTTCGAACGGCGCGCAATTGATCGGCTTCCCTTTCGCTATGTGTTCCTGGTGGCATCGCTATACGGCCGAGGCGATATCTCGGAGGGAGACGTCGCCGCCTACCTGCGCACTGATCGCCTGACGGCTCGAGAGTTACTTCAGCGCGTTCCAGAACCGGGTGAGGAAGATCATGGCTCCCAACCGGGCCTGGACACCCCGGTTGGAGTCTCGGTCTGACGGACGTTGCGTGCGATGCCTGCTCGCTGCTGAATATTCTTGCGACTGGTCACGCTCGCTCAATTCTGGTCGATCGGCGGCTGATCTTGGCGCCCCAAGTCCGCGCCGAAGCGCTTTTCATTCGAAATGGCAATGATCTTACTAAGCGCGTCCTGATTGACGAAGCATTTCTCCGGGGGCAGCACGTCGGGTACCTCGCCACCACACTAAATGATCACGAAAAGGCATCAGCTGTCCGGTTCTCCTTACACGTGCATGATGGAGAAGCTCAAACGTTGGCCATTGCTCAAAATCGAAAAATCCGGATGCTTACAGACGACATAGCTGCCGCTCAGCATGCGGCGCATTGCGGAATCGCCGTCGAGACTACGTTGGAACTAATAGAATCTTGGGGTCGCAGCCATCCTTCTGAGGTTGTGCGACAAGTTTTGCGCGATTTGCATAGATTGGCAAACTATTCCCCGCCGCGCGGCTCGCTTTTTAAAGATTGGTTTTTACAAGAGACCCGGCCTGAAGAGTAGTTTATTCAATATAGAGAAGGCGGGGACCACAATTGGGCCGCACCAGGACAGCCGCACGCCGTATTCGTAATGCCACGAACGAGCGACCTTCCAAAGCTTGGAAGCAACGGGACGGTGTCCTAATCCTCCGTTCCGTACCGAACCGAAACAGCCGCAAACGGTCGCTAAGTTTGACGCTTTCCGAGGATTCGAGACGAAAATCCGGGAGGTGACTGTAATAAATACTCTTAGGCAGATAGAGCGCGAACGGAAGCTTCAATATCAGCGCAACCGAGAAGCCGAAGCCGCGCGCAAGATGGATATAATCGAGCGAGCCGTTTTGTTATTGGAGACTGTGCTCGTGAGGCGCCTCGATAATCCCGCAGCACCGATCGATTTCAAATCACTTTATAAGCCTAAGCCTTATCCGGTTCTTGATAAGGAGCGCCTGGATATTGTCGAGCCGGAGCCGCAGAAAGAAGCGTTCATGCGAGGCCCGCCGCTATGGCTCGAGCGCACGATACCTATATTCCGAAAGAATTATGAATTGGCGGTAGCTGCCTCCCAGGAAAAATACGATCTTGCGTATGCTCAATGGCGCGCGCGCGACGAAACGAGGTCTCGGAAGCTCGCCGACCTTCAGCAAAAAAATTCGGATGCATGCGACCAGGTTGATAAAGACAACGCCGCAGCTCTCCAAAAGGTCCAGGATCTAGAAGCGGGTTGCGCGCGTAAGGATCCGATTGCGATCGGTGCATACTTTCAAATGATTTTCGATGCGGATCGGCCGCTGGCGGGTGAATTAGTAAAAAGCAGGATCGCATACGTCGTCGAGTCGAGACAGCTAGTCGTTGAACTAGAGTGTCCGGCCACCGAGATTGTGCCGCCCGAAGCCGACTTTCATTACAAGAAGGCCGGCGACGAGATAGCCGCTGTCAAGCGCTCGTTGGCGTCATCTAAGGAGATATACACCGGACTTATCTGCCAACTCGCGCTACGGGGGCTCTTCAATGCATTCCATGGGGATGGGCTGAGCGCGCTTGACACAGTAGCTCTGAGCTGCTTCGTCAGCACGACCGATCCTGCGACTGGTCAAGCTATAAGGCCCTGTCTTCTAACCGTGGTGACGAGCAAAGACGAATTTGCAACCCTTAATCTCCGTAAGATCGATCCAATCGCGTGCATTAAAGGGCTGCGCGCTCAGGTTTCCAGGAGTGCCCACGAGCTGATTCCCGTGAAACCTATTGTCGAGTTTGATATGGTTGATCCGCGGTTCGTCGAGAAAGGGGACGTGTTACGAAAATTGGATCAACGTTCTAATCTCGCTGACCTAACGCCTAACGAATTTGAAATTCTGATGACGAACTTGTTTGAAAAAATGGGCTTGGAAACACGGCTAACTCGGCCATCACGCGACGGAGGCGTCGATTGCGTAGCGTACGACATGCGGCCGGTTATCGGCGGCAAAGTCATAATTCAGGCAAAGCGGTACCGCCGCACGGTTGGCGTTTCCGCCGTTCGCGATTTATTCGGTACTTTGCACAATGAAGGCGCAGCAAAGGGCATCCTTGTGACCACGAGCGGTTATGGGAAATCCACTTATGAATTTGCCTCTAATAAGCCGATCGAATTGATACCCGGAAGTCAACTCCTGTACTTGTTAAAAGAGTACACGGGGGTTGATGCAAAAATTGAATTTCCCGAAGATTGGGTTGATCCGTCGCTAGAGGACACGGACTAAGACAGCATCTTTACTGACGCCGGTCCAGTGCTGCGCCAGCCAGCCGAACATTAATCGTAGAACCATCGTCACGCGTCAGGATGCCCGTTCCGGTGAGGAGCGCACGATATTTTATTGCTATTGATTCAAATGCATCGATGCACTCAAACAGCTCCTCGAACGTCGGACGCTCTGTCTGTGCCAAGACAGTAGAAGTAGCATGGGCTATTTCTTTGTCGGCCACGTGTTTGATCTTTTGCGACAATATCTTGAGCGTCGACCGGTCAGCTTTCAGAATTTGCAAAGCGATCGGTTTTCCATCGAAATCTAATGCGGCGCCGGATTTACTCATGGAGTTCAAGACGTTAGATAGGGAGTTGACGTCGGCCGACTCGTCCACCTCACGCCGGATCGCCATTGCGGAAAACGCGCTATACCAGCGGGGGAGATCCAGAACAAAATATCCTTTCAAATGAAATCCTGACTCGAGAAATCGAGAGCGGTGCGTTCTTCTTTGTATGCCATAACGCGATTGTCGGGTTCAGTCAAACGGCCGCCCATGCGCTTAAGCGTCCCGCGGCCGAGATTTACGACCATCTAATGAACGAAATTATTCCCGGCGCGTTGGTCGTGCCGGCTGGTGTCATGGCCATCAACGCGTGCCAAGAACGCCGCTTTACCTACATACAAAGCTCCCTATAGGTTGACAACGGGCGACCCACGCGATGCTTTACATGTTATGTAGAATTTGTTTCGCTGAGAGACTTCGAGGAGCGCGCCAGCGGATTTAGCTGTCCCGGCTCGACAGTGGAGCGGCGATACCTACCAACCGTTTCCATGCGTTGCGCATCGCCAGCCGAGGCCATTGCAATGCGAGCACTCGTAGTAGTGGCCGCTAAAAAACCCGCTGTGCCACTTTCGTCCTTCGCCATCGCATTGCGGGCAGGCTACAAGAGCCCTACCGCATTTACGGCAATACCGATCAGCCATATCTTCTCCGGAGGTGACGCAAGTCTAGAGTGTGGTTCCATTGTGTGGAGTTCGAGAGTGGAGATCGAGGCGCCTGAATGAACGCCTACGGGCGCTTACGTCGGTCTTCCGCGCCCTTCTGGAAGGCATCTTCGTAGGACTCGTTGACCCGGTCTTGATGCGGCCCGCTCTCGTCGCCAAACACTCCGGCGACCATATTAACTATTCCGGTAAGCGGGAAGAGATCCGCGTAAGGCGCTTCCTTCTCCCGACCATCGAGTCCATCGCGATAGCCCCGTGCCGTGGCTTGATCTTTCTCTTGTTCACGTTCCTTATAGTTCGACATATTTCGACTCTCTCTCGCGTTTCTAGTCGCTCCTGTGACTTTAAAAGGGCTCAACTGACTTGCATCCAGCTCGCTCGCGGCATTCGCTGATCTTCTCCGGATTAACGGGCTTAATCGCATGTTGAGCCCTGCCCTTATCGTACAACACATTTACCTGTCGCGCAGGAGTATAAATGTTATCTGTTTTTAATCCCGGGTGACAAAAAAAGGCGTTTTTCTTCCGTTTTTGAGCAC
>JAAXMC010000127.1 GCA_013036315.1 Vulcanimicrobiota bacterium | reverse complement strand
TGCCGATCCCGAAGAACGAACCTTCGGTCCAAGCACCTCCGGGCGTGTTTATCGTTGCGTTGAAGACCTCGCCCGCCCAGCCGGCTTCCAAGAATAAACTCGTTGCGTTCAACCAGAATGTCGCTCCGGCGCGGTATTTGAGAACGCTATACCCAAAAGGAACGCTCTGTCCGGAGAATGGGCCAAGGAAGGGTGAAACCGGATAGGTGTACTTGCCGTTCACGGCCGGATAGTACCAAACGCTCGCAAAGAGCGAGAGCTGCTTGTCGAGATTCGGCAACTTGGATATGCCGATGCCGACGCCGCGGATGGTCGGATATCCTAAATAGCTGTAGTGCTTTGAGTAAAACCCCACGCCGGCGTAGGTGCGCGGAAGAATCTTCAGCGCGGCGCGCAAGTCAACATCGGTATCTATGCCGTTGAATGGGTTTACGTATTCCTGCGAGCGGCCGGTCTGCTGGCCGATGATGTTTGGAGCCACTGCGGTGACGCATCCGGGATCGGCGGAGGGGCAATTTCCGGTTACGTATTGGCCGAGCGCATTCACGGTGGTGCATCCGGTGGGCGCCGGATCGCAGAGGACCGAGTTCTGGAACGCGTTATGCGGAAAGCGGTAACGCTTGAAATCGATCTGCACTAAGAACGTATTGGCCATCACGTACGCGCCTTGGATCCCGAACGATTGATTCGCAACCGTGTGCGCGGGCGCGGCCTCGTTGGAAATAGCCGGCGCGTTCATATAATCGATCGATGCGAATAGTCGGGTAGGTTTTTTCGCGGCGATCACCCGTGGCGAAGGCGTCGGCGTGGCAGCCGGCGGCGGTGCGGGTACCGGCCCCGGCGTACGCGTTGTAACCGGTGTGGGGTTGGGCGCCGGCGTTGCCGGCAGCGTGGGCTTCGGCGTTGCCGGAACCGGCGTAGGCAGTTGCGCAAGCAGTTCCGCATAGCGAACGACGACGACGTGGCGATCGGCAACCCATTGCACGTACGCGCCGAGGCCCTCGGAGATGACACGCAGCGGAACGAGGATTTCCCCCTCGTACATCATCGGCGCAACGTCGAGCGGATGCATCTTTCCGTTGACGATCACGCGCGGAACGCCAAGCGTCAGCACAACGTGCGCGCCCGGCTTCATTATATCGATCGTTCTGTTCGCCGAGTCGTACGTGACCTGTGCGCCGCCCATCTGATTGAGCATCGCGCGCAGCGGAACGAGGATAGCCTCGCCGCGCACGAGCGCTGCGAGCACGCGATCGCGGCTGAGCACGTCGGTGGCGTGAACAGTATGATCGTTGAAGAGGATCGGAACTTCGCCCATAGGCGCGTTTCCAAAAACCGCGGGCGGCGGCGTTTCGTAGATGCGGGGCGGCGGTGTATAGTACGTGCGGGGACGCCCGGTGGGGTAAATGCGCGGCGGCGTTGTTGGGGGCGGTGGAAGCGGGCCGGAAGCGGCGGGGCGGTTCGCGACCGCCAGCGCGCCTGGAGCCGAGCGGCTTGCGCCGTGCAGGTTTGCGCCTTGCAACTTTGCGCCGAGCAGATTGGCGCCGATCAGATTCGTGCCCTGCAGATCGGCGCGCTGCAGGCTTGCGTTATTCAACGAAGCGTTATGGAGGTTGGCGCCGTGCAAGTTGGCGGTTTGCAAATTGGCGGTTTGGAGATTTGCTCCAAAGAGGTTCGCGCGCGTGAGGTTCGCGCCGAAGAGATCGGCGCCCGTGAGGACCGCATTCTGAAGATCCGCGCCTTGCAGATTGGCTTGCTGCAGATTCGCATCTTGAAAATTTGCGCCTTCGGAATCGGCATGCTGCAAGTTCGTGTTTTGCAGGATCGCGCCGGTCAGGTTTGCGCCCGTCAAATGCACGCCCAGCATGTTGGCGCCGCGCAGGTTCGCGCCGGTCAAGTTGGCGCCGCGTAGATTCGCGCCTTGCAAGTCGGCGTTTTGCAGATTCGCTTTGTGCAAGTCGGCATTTTGCAGGTTCTTACCCTGCAGATTTGAGCCGACGAGGTTGGAGCTAGTTTGGGCGAAGGCCACGCCGATAGAAACGGCGAGCAACACGGCCGTTACAAAGAAAGTGCGCCTCATGCGGCGCTCGCTATTTCGGTGGGCGCGTTCGCGCCGGATGACTGCTCGGCGCCGGGGTTGGCACAAGGTGCGGTGAGGGTGCGGGTGCCGGCATCGGGCTTAAGTTATACAGATTTGCGCTCTGCATCTTCGCGCCTTGCAGGTTTGCGCCTTGAAGGTCAGCGCCTTGCAAGTCAGCGTGCTGAAGGATCGCGTTTTGCAAACTCGCCCCGCGTAAGTTTGCATTTTGAAGGTTTGCGTTTTGGAGATTGGCCCCTTGCAGGTTTGCGGTCTGGAGAATCGCAGTTTGCAGATTGGCGCCTTGCATATCGGCTTGGAACAAGTTCGCGCCGGTCAAGTCGGTTCCGTAGAGGGTCGCGC
>JAAXMC010000126.1 GCA_013036315.1 Vulcanimicrobiota bacterium | reverse complement strand
CCGGTTGTCCCGGTTCCTTTCCTGCGGTTTCCCTGTCGACGGTCACCGGGTTCGCGTACGTCGCCAATACCAACTCCGGCAACGTTTCCGTTTACGGCGCCACCTTGGGAACCGGCGCGCTCACTCAAGTGACCGGTTCGCCTTTTACGGCGGGCGGCGGGCCGCATGGAGTAGCGGTCTATCCGGTTTCTCTAGGACTCGCACTCGCGTTCGTTACCAATGCGAGCTCCAATACCGTTTCCGCTTACACCGTCAACACGACGACCGGCGCGCTCACGCAGGCGGGTTCGTTCACGGAGGCCGGCGGGCCATTTGGAGTCGCGATTGATCCTATCTACAACTGCTTGTACGTTGCCAATGAGGGCTCCACCAACGTTTCCGGCTACAGCATCAACACGACGACCGGCGCGCTCACGCCGGTCGGTAACTTCACGGCGGGCAGTTTTCCCTATGGAGTAGCGGTTGATCCCGGTAAGTTCGTGTACGTTACCAATTTTGGCTCCAAGAGCGTTTCCGCTTACAACCTTAATAACTTCCCCAGCCTTTCGCCCTGTTTGCTCGGACAGCCGACGGGTTCGCCCTTCGCGGCGGGCAACTCGCCCACTGGAGTAGCGGTCAGCCACGACATACAGCTCAGCCAAGACGTCTTGTATGTTACCAATGAGGGCGACAACACCGTTTCCGCCTACAGCATCAACTCGACGACCGGTGCGCTCACGCTGGTGGGTTCTGTCGCGACGGGCACGGCGCCCATCGGAGTGACGACCGGGGGCTCTAGCGTGTATGTTACCAATTCTGGCTCGAACACCGTTTCCGCTTACAGAATCGACTCAAACACCGGCGCGCTCACACTGGTGGGTTCTGTCGCGACGGGCAGCTCGCCCACTGGAGTCGCGCTCGATAACAACGGACACGTGTACGTTACCAATGCAGGCGACAACACCGTCTCCGTTTACAGCGGCTCGACGAGCGGCGCGCTCACGCCGGCGGGTTCTGTCGCGGCGGGCACCGCGCCCAATGCAGTGGCGTTCCTGAGCGCCTTCACCATCATCCCCGCGACGCCATCGCCAACGCCGAAGCCATCGCCGTCGCCATCGCCAACTCCCCCAAGCGTGAAATCGGGCACGATGTTTGTGCTGAGCGGAGGCGCCTCCTCTGGAATCTGGAGCATCGATATCTGGCCGCCGGGCTCGAGCGGCGGCGCCGGCTCGCTGATCAATTCGATCAACTTCACCTCGAACATAGCTCCGACAGGCATTGCGGTGGATGCGAGCGGCCGTGTCTATGTGCCGAGTAGCACCGCTGGCTTCACGAGCGTGTTTTCGTTCGTCTACGGCGCAAGCGGCAACGCAACGCCGTCGTCGAATCTGAGCACCGACACGAGCGTATGGGCGCCCGCCGTCGATTCGGGCGGCGCTCTCGATTTGACGGATTACAAAAATAATGCTGTCGACTTCTTTGCTTCAGGGGCGACCGGAAATGCCATGCCGGGGATCCAGATCCAAGGAAACCTCACTCAGCTCAGCACCCCGTATCAGGTTGGCCGCGACAGCACCGGACTGATCTACGTGGTCAACAACTGCGGCGGCGGCATCGGCAGCGTTTGCGGTGCCGGCAGCGTTACCGTCTACTCTGCAAGCAGCAGCGGGAACGCCGCGCCCATCTCCGTCTTGACGATCACCGCGGGCATGGCCGCACCGGTTGGCATCGCGGTCGCTTCAGACGGACGAGTTTATGTCGCACAGTCTACGACCAACACGATCACGGTCTACGCACCGGGTAGCACGAGCGTACAAACGACGCTGTTTGGCTCGACCTTGCTGTTTAAGATCAATCAAGGATCACAGATCGCGGTCGACTCTTCCAAGAACTTGTACGTTGCTGCCGGGAACACGAACGATGTCTACGAGTTCGCGCCCGTGACGGGCTCGACGCCGCCGCCGCCGGGTTCCTACATCAACCACCTGACTTGCACGTGCTTGAACGGAGCTTTTGGTATCGCAGTCGTTCCATAGCCCCGTCGTCTAACGTGATGCGCCGATGCGGATACTAACTTAGATCTCGTTCTGCGCGCTCTTCGGCGGCGGCACGGTCGCGCAGTGTATTTTGATCGTCTCGTGATCGTCGGTCGTCGGCACGAGGTTCCAGCTGAATCTGTAGTTTTCCGGGTCGGTCACTGTACCGCAGATGCCTTCTGCGGGAGCTGGGAGCGGTGCGGTTACCCAAAGACCGCCGGTGATGTGGGGTCGGGGTGGGGTTTCGCAAGCAACCGTCGGCGTGCTATGACCACCGCTTAACGTGACAGTACCCGGACTCCCACTCTGCAGGTAGTACGTGTGGTTCACGATGTTCACTATGAGCCGAACTCCAGTGTTGCTTGAGGAACCTGAGCCGGTTCCGCAGGTCGGGTCGTTCAGGGTCACTGTTGTATGCGCGTGTCCTTCATACAGTATGTGCGTTGGGACGAACACTGCACTCGGAGAGAGCGTGAGCGACATGCCGCTTCCGCTGAAACGTTCTTTCACTGCTCCCTGCGCCCCAAAGAGGACGCCCGAAAATGTGCCGTGATAGGACCCCACATGCCCCCAGGCCGCGATCAGCGGGTTAGCCGGCGCCACGACCGTCGGCGCAGCTGCGGGTGCAAAAGATGTTCCCGAAACGACGGCGAGTGCGCAAGCGAAGCCGCAGAGCGCCGTCCAGTTACTTTTATTCATGGGGATCCTCCCTGCAAAAAACACCAATCAGCATTAACGCTCCCTAGCAAACGCGCCCGTCGAGCGCGCAGAGGACGTTCATTACCACGAGGTGCCAAACGGGCCTATAACCGT
>JAAXMC010000125.1 GCA_013036315.1 Vulcanimicrobiota bacterium | reverse complement strand
TGGCCCATTAGCTTGTCTCAACGAGGCGCGCTACGGCGTCCTGTGGGGCGCGATGGGTGCGGCGCGCAGCTGCTTCCAGACCGCTCTCGAGTACGCGAAGACGCGCCGGCAGTTCGGGCGAGCGATCGGCGGTTTTCAGCTGACGCAGCAAAAGCTCGTGAAGATATTGCTGGAACTGAACAAGGGCACGCTCCTCGCGCTTCACATCGGACGGATGAAAGATGCCGGCCGCGCGCATCCCAGCCAGATCAGCTTCGGAAAGCTCAATAATGTGCGCGAAGCCCTGCATATCGCGCGTGAGGCGCGCAGCATCCTTGGGGCGAACGGCGTCACGCTCGAGTACCCTATCATCCGCCACATGAACAACCTGGAGTCGGTGTTTACCTACGAAGGCACCAACGAAATCCACACCCTGATTCTGGGGGAAGCCATCACGGGGCTGAGCGCTTTCACGTAGCTGCCGCGGTTTCTGCTTGACGAGGCTCGCGACACCTGTTACTATCCCGAGGTTGCCCACGCCGGTGGCTCGATTTTGCGCGCCGGCAGGGAATTAAAACAGTACGCCTGGGTCCGTGGAGACTAAAGAGATGAAGAACATCCTCGGCCGCAAGGTTGGGATGACGAGCGTGTTCACCGATGACGGCCGCTACGTGCCGGTCACGGTGATTGCCGCAGGCCCCTGCACCGTTGTGGAACGCAGGTCAAAAGAGACGCACGGGTACGAAGCCGTCGCGCTGGCGTTCGGCGACGTGAAGAAGTCTCGCGTGAACCGCGCCATGACCGGACATTATAAGAAGGCCGGCGCCGAACCGCGCCGCTGGACGCGCGAATTTCGCGACGACATAGAGGGCGTCGAAGCCGGGCAAACGATCACCGTTTCGGAGTTTGAAGCCGGCGACCGCGTTGACGTTGTCGGCATTTCAAAAGGCCATGGGTTCGCGGGCGGAATCAAACGGCACAATTTTCGCGGCGGCGGAGCGAGCCACGGCTCGATGATTCATCGCCAGCCCGCTTCCAACGGCGACACGAACGCCGGGCGCACCGTCAAGGGAAGCCGCCGGCCCGGTCACTACGGCGTTGACCGCACCACCCACCAAAATTTGGAAATCGTCCGCACCGATGCCGAACGTAATTTGTTGCTCGTCCGCGGCCCGGTTCCCGGACCGAAGAATTCGCTGGTGCTCGTGAGCAGAACCACGAAGCAGAAGGCGGCGCGCTGATGCCGTCGGTTATCGATCTCAACGGTAAGGTCGTACGCGAAGAGCCGGTTCCCGAAATTCTCGGACGCGAATACGGCGACAAACAGCATGCGATCTTCCGCGCAGTCTTTCGCGAACTCGCGAATCCGCGCGCGGGCACGGGCTCGACCAAGAAACGGGACGAAGTGAGCGGCGGCGGCCGCAAGCCGTGGCGCCAAAAAGGCACCGGGCGGGCGCGCCAAGGTTCGATTCGTTCGCCGCAATGGCGTCATGGCGGCGTGGTTTTTGGTCCGCAGCCGCGCAGCTATGTGAGCGATCTCAATAAGAAAGAGCGCCGCGTGGCATTTATCGCCGCGCTGGCGGATCGTTTTCGTAACGGCGCCGTAACGGTGCTCGAAACCGAAAACTTCAATCTTTCCAAGACGGCAGAGTTTGCGAACCTGCTTTTTGGCGGAGCGAAGGCAGCCAAGAAGGCCGCCAGCACGCTGCTCGTGCACGGGCGCGACGAACGCGCCGCGGTCGCCATGGAGCGCGTCAGCCGCAATCTCAAGAAAGTCGGCGTCACGAACACCGGAGCGCTCGACGTGAAAGATGTGCTGCGCTTCAACCGGCTGGTTTTCACCACCGAAGCCTACACCGAACTGCTCGGCACTCTGGGAGCAAAGTAATGGAAGCGCGCGACGTCATCATCGCTCCGCGGATCTCCGAAAAATCGATGGCCGAAGCGCTCGGCCATCAATATAGCTTTACGGTACACCCGGATGCGACCAAGACGCAAATTCGGCACGCGGTCGAAGAAATTTTCAAAGTGAACGTGATCAAAGTAAATACCGTGAACGTCGGCGGGAAACGCCGTAATTTCGCGCGCCGTGGCCTGCGGACTCAAGGCCGCACCAAAGATTACAAAAAAGCCATCGTAACGTTGAAGGCCGGCCAGAAGATCGAACTGGGCGGCGTCAATTATTTCGAGCAGTAAGGACGCATAAGCAGTGCCGGTAAAAAAATATAAAGCGACCAGCGCAGGCAAGCGGTTCATGACGACGATGGATTTTTCCGATCTCTCCCAGGTTGCGCCCGAGAAGTCGCTCATCGAAGTTCGCAAGAAACATTCGGGCCGGAATTTCAACGGTCATATTACCGTGCGTCACAAAGGCGGCGGCACGCGGAAGATGTACCGCATCATCGATTTCAAGCGCATGAAGGACGCCATTCCCGGAAAAGTCGCGACGCTCGAATACGATCCCAATCGATCGGCGCGCATCGCGCTCATCAACTACCGGGACGGCGAAAAACGCTACATCCTCGCGCCCGCGGGTTTAAAAGTCGGTGACGTCGTGGAGTCAGGCCCGACCGCCGACATCAAAAACGGCAACTGTTTACCGCTCAAGAACATTCCGGTCGGCACCGTGATTCACAACATCGAGCTGCGTCCGGGCCAGGGCGGAAAGCTCGTGCGCAGCGCCGGCGGCGCCGCGCAATTGATGGCCAAGGAAACGGAGTACGCGCAAGTGCGGATGCCTTCGGGCGAAGTGCGTCAAGTGCTCGCGCTCTGCCG
>JAAXMC010000124.1 GCA_013036315.1 Vulcanimicrobiota bacterium | reverse complement strand
GTCAAAACCAAATCGGTCGCGGTAACTCCGGGCTTGAGCTTTCCCTCCAGCCGGAAACCGATAACGTCGGGAATCAACATCGTGATCGGCTGCCCGAGCATCGCAGCTTCGGCTTCGATTCCGCCCACGCCCCACGCCAGCACACCCAAACCGTTGACCATCGTGGTATGCGAGTCCGTACCGACAACGGTATCGGGATATGCCAGTGGATCGATGGTGGTGGGTCCGCCCGAACGATTAACCTGAGCTTTAGTGAGGGCGGACTCACCACCATCGATCCCAGCTCCACCAGCTCCGAAAACGACTCGAGCCAGGAACTCGATGTTCACCTGATGCACGATTCCGGTATCCGGCGGAACGGCGCGGAAATTAACCAGCGACTCCTGTCCCCATTTCAAGAAGGCGTAACGCTCGCGGTTGCGCGCGAACTCCAGGCGCGCGTTTTCCGCAAAAGCTTTGCTCGATCCAAACGCGTCGACTTGGACCGAGTGATCGATTACCAGCTCGACGGGCTGCAGCGGATTGATCGCTTTGGGATCTCCGCCCATCTCGGCCATCGCATCGCGCATCGCGGCCAGGTCGACGACCGCCGGAACGCCCGTAAAATCTTGCAGCAAAACGCGCGCGGGACGGAATGCGATCTCGCGATCGCTTCGCCGGCTCGGGTGCCAGCGCGCCAGCGCTTCCACATCGGCGCGCTCCACCGAGACGCCGTCTTCGAAGCGCAGCAAATTCTCGAGCAAAATCTTTAGGGAAAACGGGAGCTGGGCAAGATTTGCGATGCCCGCGTCCTGGAGCGCCGCAAGACTTATATACGAGTAAGCACGATCGCCGACGGGCAGGCGGTCGAGAGCCTTGAAGCTGCCGGCGTATTGAATCACGATTGCAAGAGGATTCGCGGATCGCCGCCCGCATAGCCTTCGATGCGCAGCGCGGCCTCGCCCGAAAGCAGTTGCCACAAACGCTCGGCGACCAGATGCGTGCGCCACGGCGTGAGATCGAGCGCCCGCGCAAAAGCCTCGCGATCGGACGGCAGTTCGCGCGCGACGCGCTCCAGGGCCGCCCGCGGCGCCAACAAACTCGACGGAACCTCATTCTCGCGCGCGATTTCGCCGACCAGCACGCTCATCAGCGCCACCAGCGTTTCGCGCGCGTTGCCGAGCGGCCGGCTCAACCGCGGAGGCAACTCATCTTCCGGCAGCGCCTCGGCACGTTTCGCGGCTTCGAGAATTGCCGGCCCGAGCGCGCGGCGGCCGCCCGCATCTAATCTGCGCAGCTGCGTCAACTCCTCGAGACGGTGCGGCCGCAGCGTTGCAAGACCTGCCAGCACGTCGTCGGGCATGACGTATTTCAGCGGAACGTCGCGTTCGCGCGCGAGGCGGTCGCGCATGACCGCTAGCTCCGAAAGGACGGCCAGTTCGCGGCGGTTCATGCGGTTCGCGCCGGGAATGCGCGCGTACAGGCGCCGTTCGTCGACGCGGTATCGATTGAGATCCGCAAGTTGCCGGCACTCTTCCAGCGCCCACTCGTAACGATTTTTCTCTTTCAGCCGGCGAGTGAGTTGATCGTGCATCGGGAGCAAGTGGGCGACGTCATCGATCAGATATTCGAGTTGGCCTTCGGAAAGCGGCCGTTTCGACCAATCGCTGACGGTGTGGAGTTTTCTCAAACGCACGCCTTGCACGTCGCGCACGAGGTCGGCCAGCGAGATGGACAGCCCGTATCCCAGAAACGCGGCCGCGATCTGACAATCGAAAACATGTTGCGGAACGATCCCGAAGCGGTCGGCGAAAATCTTGAGGTCGCTACCAAGGGCGTGTCCCACGACGGTCGTTTTCGCCAGCGCCTGCGCGAGCGGCATCAAATCGGGCAACGCCAACGGATCGACGACCGCGAAGCTGCCCTCGAAAGCAATCTGCACGACCATCAACCGCGCCGTGTAGCTTCGTTCGTTGTGGAATTCCGTGTCCACGCCAACGCGCCCGGCACTTGCGAGCCGCTTGCAGAGTTCTTCCAACCCTTGCAGCGTGTCGACCGTTTGCACGCTCGTCATTGCGTCGGGCCGGCCGGTACGTGCGGCGTCCGGCGCCGCAAGTGGATATGCCAATGCGGGCGGTGATGCAAGATGTACATGTGTGCGCGCGCTTCGGCGCCGTGCACGAGCGTCGTCACCTGGTCGCCGAATAGCGTCAGCAAGACGCACAGCGGAATCGCCACGACCGACATCGTGACGACATGGATCCAAAGCGGCACTTTGAATGCCGCCGCGGTCGCGGTAGCGACGGTGCCGCCGAAACCGGGAATAACCCGCACGACGATGAGGAACATCGGCGAGCCGACGCGGAATCGCTTCATCCAGGCAGGCAATTTCGAGAGCGCCTTGTGGAGGTCCAACAAATGGGTGGCGTGCCGGTTGATCCAGTAGCCGATCATCGCCGCGCAGATGATGCCCACGATGTCGATGATCGAGCCCCAAAACCGCCCGAAAACGACGCCGTTCATGATCGCGAGGGCATCCGTCACGGAAAACGGCGCGGATGCAACGAGCGCGAAGAGAACGGTGGCTAGCGGAATCGCCACCTTGGGACCGATGGGCCGGAGGATATGATGCTCTACGTATGGCTGGTAACGGATAACGAGCGCCGCGAGCGCAAAGGACGCCAGCAGCAGCCCCATGCCCGCCAGGCGGCGGGCTAGCGCTTTAAGACGGGTAATCGGATGCTCCTACGCTCCATCGTTTCGTTTTTATGCGCCGTGGGGTTTTACGCTTCCGTTTTCATGCTCCGCAAGAGCATCCGCGCCAAGCACGGCGAGGTCAAAGGGCCGAGCGTCGTCAAGTCGCCCCGCGCAAATCTGTTCGCCGGGCTGCCGAACTCGCTGTTCGGAATACTCTACTACCTGGGAGTCGTCGCGGTTACGTGGCTGGCCCACGCGCGAATCTTCTTCGTACTCGCCGAGGCGGCGGCTCTGCTTGCCGCCGCGACCTCCGCATACTTGGCGTACAGCCTACTTTTCGTAACGAAAAAAGAGTGTCCGTACTGCTGGACTTCCCATGCCGTCAACTGGTCGCTTGCTCTCATCTTGCCCTGGCTTGTTTAACGCGCCTTGCATGGGTATAATCCCGCTTATCTCGAGAGCAATCCGGGATTCTCACCGGAGCCCGGGAGCTGAGCCTTCCGCCGGTGCTATAAGAAAAAAGCGTGCAGAGCACGCTTTCTTCTTGTTAGGCGACAGGCGCTTACAGCATGTACGCGGCTTTGAGATCCTGCATCGCGCTCGCGAGGATGGCGTGGTAGTCGGCATCTTTAGCGATGCCGTATTTGGCGTCGATGTCTTTCATCACTTGCACGTGGACCGGATGTGAAACGGCGCGATCGAGCATCACTTCCACGCTCCATCCGCCGCGAAACACGCCGGCATTCCAAAGCGCGGCCGCCAACGCCTTACCGTCTTTCGGATCGGGCGAGGGCTTTGACGGCAGTTTGACTTTAGCCGCCGTTACGATTTTCAGCGAGTCGGCGATCACGAAGTTGAACACGGTCAGAAAATTCCCGACTTTAGGTTTGCCGTATTGTTTCGTGAGCTTCGCGACCTCGGCGTTGAAGTTTTTACCGGCGAGAACCTTGAGCAGCGTCACCGTATCGAAATGCTGCGGGCCGCCGCCGGCCATGATGAGCGAAAGGGTCACGGGTAATGCGGGCGGTCCCGTGTAGACACCCGGACCTGAAAAGCGAGACGGCTCCATCTTGATCATGCTCGAGGAGGAAGCCATGCCCGAAGCGGCCGCAGCCGCCGGTGCAGCGAGCGCGCAAAGCGCGACGGCCGCGAGGATATGACGAAAAGTAAACACGTGTAGAAGCTCCTTTCGCTAGAGGGAACGGGCGGGAGCTCCGTTTGGATTGCGCGGCTAGGTCTGGTCGATCATGGCGCGATATTTCGGATCGGCGGTCGGCTGCGTGGCAAACCACGCATCCAATATCGCTTTCACTTCGGAAACAGGCGTCGCACGCAGGCTCAGAGCCAGGACGTTGGCGTCGTTGTATTCGCGCGCCAGCGCCGAGGTTTGGTAATCGTTGCAAAGCGCCGCGCGCGCCCCGGTCACTTTGTTGGCGGCGATGCTCACGCCGGTTCCGGACCAGCAGCAGACCACGCCGTAATCACAGCTTTTTGCGGCGACGGCTTCAGCGACGCGACGGCCGACGCTGGGCCAGGCTTCTTCGTCACCGGCTTTGAGCGCGCCAAGCAATACAATGTCGTGGCCGCGCGCGCGCAAATCGCGTTCGAGCGCAGCCGTCAATTCGGTGGATTCGTCGCTTCCCAGCGCGATGCGCATAGCTGTCTTGCGAGCTTATCGCCGGGCGAGCGATTAACTAGAAGAAAAAGCGAGCCCGGCGATAAGCGAGCTCAGTGGCCCTGTACGACGATCATGTCGGCCTCGAGCGAGCCGTCGGGTTGCGGGCGGCCGCGGACGTCGACCGTGTCGCCGTCGTGGATCGAGTAGCCGCGCGGATTGATCACGGTGCCGCGATGCAGATGAATCGCGCGGTACCGGTTGAGCTGCATTTTCAGCTGCATGTCATAGCCACGATAAAACGTAACGGTACCGAGTGATTCCGCGTCGTTCCAGCCGTAGGCCGCTTTGACGATCCCGCCGAGCGCGTTGATGGCGTCGTTTACGATGCCGCCCGGCAGCGTCGGAAGCGGATTGGGTGAAGCGGTGGGCGGGGGCGTCGGCGCCGCGTTCGCGCTGGTGCCGGTAAAAGCCAGCGCGCTGCACGTGAGCGCTAAAAGGACGGCGGCAAAGCCGGAAGCAAATCGCGTGTTCATATACTTGAAACGGTCCCCTTTCCAACTGGGTTCCCTGTGCGTTTAGCCGCCACCGTAATGCTGGTTCGTCCGGCGGGCGCTCGCTTTGAAGTGTTCATGCTGCGGCGAAGTCAAAGCAGTCATTTCGTTCCTGACGCCTATGTTTTTCCCGGCGGGACCGTCTCGGAAACCGATCTAAGCGAGCGCGCGCTCGCACGCATGCGCATTTCGCCGCACGACATCGACGCGCAGTTCAGAGCGGAAGCCGCCCCGGCGGCAGCCGTGCCGCTGGCGACCAAGCGCGAGGCGGCCGGGCTCTTGTTCGCAGCTTTGCGCGAATTATTTGAGGAGGCCGGCGTGCTGCTCGCGCGCGATGCGCGCGGCGAAGCGGTCGCCGGAAGCGCCCCGGAATCGCGCTCGGATTTTCTCGAGCTGTTGGAGACGCGCGACCTGTATGCCGACGCGCGCGCGCTGACGTTTTTTTCGCAGTGGCTCACGCCGGCCCAATTTCCGGATCGCTACAATACGCATTTTTTTCTGGCGCGCGCACTGCCCGATGCGGTCGCAGCCGCCGATGCCCACGAAACGCATGACGGTTTATGGATCTCGCCCGCCGACGCGCTCGCGCGCAACGCCGCGGGCGACCTTCATCTCGTCTATCCCACGATCAAACACTTGCAAAGGCTCGCGGCCTTTGCGAACGTCGACGATCTCCTGGAGTTCGCGCGCACCAAGCCGATTCTCGCGCTGACGCCCGATGCCGTAGAGAACGGGTTTGCGCTGCCGCCCGCATTGGAAGACGCGTGGTGACGCTGGTCCGCGCTCCGAATCCATCGCCGATGACGTTGACCGGCACGAATTCGTACGTTATCGACTGCGGCAACGGCGAGGCAATCTGCATCGATCCGGGTCCGGCGATTGAGACGCACGTCGACACCCTCGTTGCCGAATGTGCCCGCACCAATTCGCGCCTTGTATGGATTTGCCTGACGCACGGACATCCCGACCACGCTCCAGCAGCGGCGCTCCTGCGCGCGCACACCGGCGCAAAAGTTGCCGCGGCAGCGAGTAGCGGCATCGCTCACGATCGCGCCCTGCATGACGGCGATACGATTGCCACCGGCAACGTTGTGCTGCAAACGATCGCCGCGCCCGGACATTCCTCCGATCACGTGGTCTTCTATGAGGGCAGCGAGCGAGCGCTCTTCACCGGCGACGTCGTCTTGGGTGAAGGGTACGTCGTGGTCGCGCCGCCCGACGGCGACATGCGCGCCTACGTGCGCACGTTGCAACGCCTGCGCGCAGAGTTCGCGCAAGCGCAAACGATTTACGGCGGACACGGCGAACCGGTGCGCGACCCGCGCGCCAAGCTGGACGAATACTTGGAGCACCGTCGCGTTCGCGAACTGGAGATCGTCGGCGCTTTGAAAAACGGCGAACGTACGGTCCCCGAACTCGTGCGCTCAATTTACGCCCGCGCCGATCCCAAGCTTTGGGCCGCCGCGGCGCGGCAAATCCTCGCTTATTTGATCGCGCTCGAACGCGAAGGGCGCGTGCGCTCGCGCGAAATGAAAACACCGCTGGAACCGCGAGACGAAGCGCTGCTCAACCCGCCATGGAGCACCGTCGTCGGCCCCGAGCATGCAGCTATCGTAGAGGAAGAACTCGGCGCCGATCTCCGGATCGATCGACTGCGCGTCTACACTCTCATCCGCTAATTCCGAATGAGGGCGCGCTGCCAGGTCCCGTTTCAGCGCAGGTCGTGTGAATTCAGCCGCGGAGCCATGGATGGCGAGAGCGGCCTGAAGAGGCAGGGCGAGCGGAGACCCGGATGTCGGAGCGAGACCGGGGCCAAGCGAAATGGGACCTGGCAGCGCGTTCTCATTGAGGAATTCGCAACACAATCTTTCCGAACTGCAGCGCATCGTCCATGCGCTGCATCGCGCTTTTGATCTCCGACAGTTCATAGACGCGATCCACAATAGGTTTGATGCGGTGCTGCGAAACGAAAGCGAGCATCGCTTTAAAATCCGCCGGGCTTCCCATCGACGTTCCGAATATCGAGAGCTGATGCCAGAAGATCGGAAACATTTTGAGCGACGTGTCGCCGCTCGTGCCGCCGTAAGTGACGGCGCGGCCGCCGGGGCGCACAACGCTTAACGCTTTCGCGAACGAATCACCGCCGGCCGAATCGATCGCGAGATCGACCGCGCCGACCGCCGCTTTCACCGCTTTGTGCCAATCGGGTGTCGTCGCGTAGTTTATCGCGACGTCGGCGCCGAGCGCTTTGGCGCGCTCGAGCTTTCCATCGCGGCTCGACGTTACGACGGTGCGCGCGCCGGCAGCCTTGGCGTACAGCAGCGCGAACGTTTGCACGCCGCCGCCGACGCCGGTGATCAGCACGGTTTCGCCGGCTTGTAATTTTCCCCGAACAAACATCGCGCGGTACGCGGTCACCCCACCGAGCGGCAGTGCGGCGGCTTCTTCAACCGAAAGGTGCTCCGGTTTGGAATGCACGTTTTCTTGTGGGACCACCACGAACTCCGCGAACGTGCCGTCGAGCGGCACGCCCAAAATCGTAGCGTCGGGTTTCCAGACTCGCTCATCGCCGCCCCAGCCGATCGTCGGGTCGACGACCACTTCCGCGCCGCCGGCTTCGCCGCAGCAATCAGCGCCGAGGGTGCGAGGCAGGACGATATTCGGATAGAGGCCGCGCGTGATGAAGACGTCGCGGTGGTTCAGCGCCGCGGCGTGGACTCGGACGATGGTCTCGCCGGCACCGGCTTCCGGCGCGGAGACGTCCTCGAGCCGGACCTTATCGGGACCGCCGGTTTCGTGTAAACGCGCCGCCTGCATGGGGTGGCCTTGCGGTTTTGCCGCGCGGCAGCCCTTCTCATGCTCGCGTCCATATCTATAGTGGCTTAGCCCTGGGCCGCAATTCATGGCGATTCGAATCGCGATGGCATGATATGCGTCTGCCCATGACTAACTATCTTTAGCTATGGAGCACAGCGTGGCTTCCTCGTTGACCCTCGCGTTCCTGAACGCCAAAGGGGCGTTCGAAGACCCGCTTGCCGCCGCTGGGTGGTGGGGCGGCGTACGGAAAGGCGCCGTTGAGGCGCTTCCGCTCGCAGGCGCTCCGAAGCCCCGCTTCGATGCGGCCCTGGCCGCGGAACTACGGACGCTGCAGACCGCCGCGCTCGAGACGGTCGGTGAAGTCACTCGCGGCGGCCCTGCGCCCGAGGCCTCGGTGGCCGTCATTAGCGGCGCGCTTAGCCGCGGCTCGATGCAATTGCACGGAAACCCGCCGGCGATCGCCTATTCGGTCGACGAGGGAGCCGCCGCGGTCGTTTTTCCGATCGCGCTGGCGATTGCGAGCCTGATCGCCGCGGATCTCAGCCGCCTGCGACGCTGCGCGAACGAGCCATGCGCCGCGTATTTTTGGGATACTACCAAGAACGGCTCGCGGCGCTGGTGCGGCCTCCCGTGCATGGAGCGCGCGCGGGCTCCCCGGCGGCGACTTCGGCGATAGGCCCCGCCGGGAAATCCCCGTATTATTAAGGCCTCCGTGAATTTCAAGAAATTTTTCAAAGGGCTTTCGCGCGTCACGCGTACCTTTTCGATCGAAGCCGGTCCCTTTCGGGCGAAGGGCGTCCCGGCCGTCTTGGTTGCGGCGACGGGCGTGGTCATCGCAGCTGCGCTCGCCAAGAGTGCGAGCAATCTGCCCGAAACGCTGCGCGAAGCTCGCGCGCTCGCTCAGGCCATGGGTCACGAGCCGCGCCGGCTGCAGCCATGATCGACAACGCTTCGCTGACGGAGCTGATCCGTTCCGAGCTGCCCGATGCGCGCGTCGAGATCGTCGATCGAACCGGTACGATGGATCATTTCAACGTTACGGTTAAGTCAGGCGGATTCGCCGGCAAGACGCTGATCGAACAGCACCAAATCGTATACACCGCTTTAAAACCCGCGCTCAAAGACGGCCGCGTCCACGCGGTCGAACTCAAAACGCTGCTTCCGGATGGATGACACATAAATGACAACACGCGAGCAAATCGATTCCGAAATTGCCAACAATAAGGTTCTTGTCTACGGCAAAGGCACAAAGACGATGCCACGCTGCGGGTTCACGCTGGAAACGGTCCAATTTTTCGATCGCCTCGGCTACCCGTTCGAAGTCGTGGATGTACTCGAGGACATGCGCAAGCGCGAAGAACTTGCTGAAATTACCAACTGGCCGACCCTGCCGAAAGTTTTCATCAACGGCAAGTTTTACGGCGACACCGACATCTTGGGCCCGATGGCCGAAAGCGGCGAGCTGCAAACCATTCTGCAGGAAACGTTCGGAGAAGCGGCCCAGCCAAAAACAACGATCAACCTGCATTAGTGCGCGGCACGATCGTTTCGGTCGAGGAACTCGCCGCGCGTGCGAACGATCCCGCTTGGGTGATCGTCGACTGCCGGCACTCGCTGCAAGATTTCACCGCCGGCCGTCGCGCGTTCGCGCAGGCGCATATTCCCGGCGCATTTTTCGCTGACGTCGAAACGGAACTCGCCGGAGAAAAGACCGGCACGAACGGCCGTCACCCCATGCCCGATTCTGCGCAGTTCGCGGCGCTCTTGCGCGAGCTCGGCGTCGGTCCAGAGACGCAAATAGTGGCATACGATGCGGGGGCGGACATGTTCGCGGCGCGTTTTTGGTTTCTGTGCAAGCACACCGGTCACGATGCGACCGCGGTGCTCGACGGCGGATTCGCCGTGTGGCTCGCCGCCGGCAAACCGGTGAGCATGCAAGAGCCCGCGCGCCCTAAAAACGGAACGTTCGCAGCCAAGCCGCGCCACGAAATGACCGTCGACGCGCAAGCCGTGCTGGCGTCGCTGGAAGACGAGGAGCTGACGCTGCTCGACGCGCGCGCCGCCGACCGGTTCGCAGGTCAAAACGAAACGATCGATCCGGTTGCCGGACACATTCCCGGTGCGCTCAACCGCCCGTTCAAACAGAATTTCAACGAACGCGGACTGTTCAAATCGCCCGCCGAGCTGCGCGAAGAGTATCAACAACTAGGCGTGCACCCAAAGCGACTGGTGCACCAGTGCGGATCCGGCGTTTCATCGGCCGTGAACTTGTTGGCGATGGAGATCGCGGGTATCGAGGGATCGCGCCTCTATCCCGGATCGTGGAGCGAGTGGATCGCCGACCCGGCGCGGCCGGTCGCTACCGGCTAATTCTTGCGAGCCGGCGGCGGAACCGCAAAAGGTTTCGCGATCTTGCCGGCCGGCGAAGCGTTCAGGCGCGCGAGGTCTTCGGCGCTGGGCTCTTGTGAAAAATCGCGCACCGCGCTGACGATGCAATAAAAACCGAACGGCTCGTCACCGCGATTGACAAACTGGTGCACCTCGAGCGGCGCCACGTAGATCACGTCGTTGGAAGCGATCTCGGTAACGTCTTGCTCGATGACCGCATAGCCCAGCCCGCGTTTGACGATCACGAAATGCTCGTGCTCGTGTTTTTCAAGTCGCGAGACGGCACCCGGCGCCAGTTCGAAGTAACGCACCTCGGTACCAGGTCCGGGATCGGTCGGCGACTGTTTGCGCCCGCCGACGATCGTGTGGCGCTCCACACCGGTAGCCGCGCCCGGACGATATCCCTCGATCTCGACTCCATCCCAGCCTTTGCCGTTCACGCGCGTGACGCGTTTTTGCGACGCCTTCTCCATCGCGTGGGTTTTCGCAAAGGACGCACCGTATTCTTCCGGCGTGCCTCGATATTGGCTTTTTAAGACCGAACCGCACGCCTTCAGCTTCGAGCGGCTCAAGAAAGACGGCACGACGCCGTGGAGCGGCGTGCGTAATTTTCAAGCTCGCAACAACATGGTCGAGATGCGCCTGGGCGATCTCGGTTTGTTCTATCATTCCAGCATTGCCGAACCGGCGGCCATGGGCATTTGCAAAGTCGTAAAAGAGGCGTATCCGGATTTTACCGCGTTCGAAAAAGGCGGCGAATATTACGATCCGCGCAGCACGCCCGGTAAGCCCATGTGGCAGATGGTCGACGTCGCATTCGTTGAGGAATTCGCGCATCCGGTGACGCTGGCGCGCATGCGCGCCGACCCGCGTTTAGTCGGGATGGATCTCCTGAAGAAAGGCTACCGACTTTCGGTGCAGCCGGTGATGCCGCACGAATGGAAGATCGTCTTGGAGCTTTCTAAATGAAAAAAAGGCCCGCCGAAGCGGGCCTTTCTGTTTACGCCGTTAGACGTATTGTTACGGGTTCGTCGGACCTCCGAAGCGCTTGATCAGCGAGAACTGGTATTTCGCCGGTCCAAACACTTGCGCTTGCGTCGCCGCATACAGCGGAGCCGGCGCAGACGAAAGGTTTGGATACGACGTGCATCCCGGTGGGCTGCAGTTCACCGGAGGAGCTCCCGCGATCGGGATCGGAACGCCCCCGCCGAACGACGGCCATACCCCAGAATAGGCATTGGTCAGGTTAAACCCATTGACTTGTAGTGAGAACCCGTTGTGAATCGGCAGCGTGAAACCGGCACTCATCAGCCAGAACGGGGGCAGAGCCTCGGAGTTGTTCTTACCCGTGAACTGATCGCCGACATAAGCCGACGCGCCGCCTGGGAACTGGTAACCTAACTCAACATAACCTTGCGAGTACGGGATCGCCTGGTTGCTGAATCCGTTGCAACCGCAAGAGTATGAAGGATTGCCGGTCGTGCCCGCCGGGAAGCACCCGGTCGTAAACGTGTTACAGCTTCCCGATATGCCGTTTCCGGTGAAGTTCTGTCCCGGAATGATTGCCAGGTTCGTATTGAACTTCGTGCAATCCAGCGCGCCGTTGACAAACGTCGTGCTGTAGAAACATGCGGGCAAGTTGTAAGCGTATCCGCGTTGCAGTGATCCCTGAACGAGCCAATTGAATCCGACCAGCGGCTTGTGCCGGAGGGAAAGCTCGATGCCTTCCATGCGGGCGTTCGCGAGGTTGCGATTCGAGGTGTAGAAGAGCTCTTTGCCCGCGCACCCTACCGGCGTTGCGCTACCGCTAACCGGATCGACCGTCGGGCATGTCGTGCCGCTATCGTACATGTAGCTCAGGAAGTGGTTGCGGAGATTGGTGAGGTAGACGTCTCCCGAGAGCGTGGTCGCGCCGTCCCGGAAGCGGTAATCGCCACCCACATCATAGCCGAAGGCCGTTTCGGGCAGCAGGTTACCGGTGTTGATGCGCTGCGACGCCAAACCGGTTCCCGCATTATACGAGATCGTGCCGGCCAGGCCCGAGAGCAGCTGCAAATACGGAGGCGCGATTGCCGAACCGGCGGAGAAACGCAGCGCCGTGTTTGCATTGGGGCGATATTCGAAGGCCGCCCGGCCGTCGTAGTGGTTGGTTATCGAGCTGGAAAACACGCAGTTGGCGCCATTGAATTGACAGGCGTTAGCTCCGCTGCCGCCGTTAACCGATTGCGTGGGGTATGTGCTGTTGTAGATGTTGTAGTAGCCGGCGAAACTGGCGTTCCATTTTGGATCGATCTGCCATGAATACCGCGCCATTGCGGTGCTGAAGAGCTGCGTCGAGCCCTTCGGGATTGTCAGGCTGAATGATGGGCTAACGCAGGCCGTATTAAAGCCGTGATTGCACGTCGCGCCGGACGTGGAGATCGCCGCCGAGACGCTATAACTGACGGTTGACGACGAAGTTTGATCCACGGCAAACGTCAGCGAGCTCGTCGGGCTGAAAGGATGGCTCCATTCCGCCGACCAGCCATGGAGAACGTCGTCTTCGGCCTGGTTGAAGTAGTTATACAGATTCACCGGCACGGTCTGGCCGCTGAAGGTTTGCCCCGTCGCCGTGTCGTTGCCGAAGAGCTGAAGGTTCATCACTTCGGGGATGAAGGGCGACGTCGCTCCTTGGAAGAGCAGACGGTGAATGCCCGCCGCGTAATACCGGGCGAGCAGGGTGTCGTTGCCCGATGAGGTGCGAATATCGCCCATGACAATCGGTTCGTTTTGAACCTCCCGGTCGGTCCCCGGATGGAGAAAGATCTCGGTTATCGCCGAGTTATTCGGAATCGAACCCGAGTAGGTGCCGCTGCCTGTCGAAAACATCCCGTTGGCAGTAATGTCCCCGGTGTTTCCATTCTGCTCGGCGTAGCTCTGCGAGCCGAGATAGGTGAATGTTACAGAGGTCACCGGCGACGTTTTGTAGCGCAGTTTCGTCAAATAAGCCTTCTGCTGGTACAAGTCGCGGATGACGTCGCAGCACGCTACGAGGTTGAAACTGGTGAAATTCGTGGACATCGTGCCGGGAATCTGCGTCGCGCTGTCGTTGAATCCGAGCGCGGTGCCCGTCGTTCCGTTGAAATTCACGATGCCGCCCGAGGGCGAGAATATCGAATTGTAGCCTTCGAGCGCGCTTCCGACGTTATTGTTGGAGAGCGCGAAGACGTATCCGAGACGGCCGGCGGTTCCGGAAAAGTCCAGATTTATCAGCGTGCCACCGCGGCTATCCGCCCCCAACCATAAGGTGCCTTGCGGGGTATACGTCGGCTCCTTGGTGGTGTAGTTGACCGTTCCGCCAATCGCGTAGTTGACGTTAGGGGACTCGACGCCGGGGCCTTTGATGACCTCGATCGATCCCAGCAGAAACGCCGGCACAAACGTCGAAACGTAATCGCCGAAGCTCCCCACTGACACAGGATGCCCGTCGACCAATGACGCCGTTTCAAATGAAAGCGCGCCGCGGATGTTGGGGAATGTAATTGCTCCCGGCGCGGCACCGTTCGCGCTTGAAGACGGGAAGTTTGCGACGATGCCCGGTGTTTGGTTGAGCACCTGCATGACTTGCACTTGCCCCTGCTGTTGCAGGGTCTGCGCGGTCACAACGTTCACCGAAGCCGGGGTAACGTTGAACGTGCCGCGGCCCGTCGAACGCACCGATGCAATCGTGCGCAGTGTGGTGAACGAGAACGGCTGCATCTGGCCGCTGATGTTCGGGGCAGTGCCGGCCAGCACGGCAAGCGTGCTCTCAGTCAGCGTGTTATATCCAGGTTTCGTTACCGAAACCGAATAGATGCCAGGGGTGACGTTATTTATTTGAAAGTTGCCGGAAGCGTCCGTCGTCGCCGTGTACGCGGACGGTCCTTTGAGTGAAACTGTCGCATTGACCACCGGGCCGCCGGTCTGAGAATCGGTGATTCTACCGGAAACCGAGGCGGACTGCGGCGCCTGGGCGATTAGCGTTGCGCCACTCGAAACCGTCGCCGCACTTACGGGTCCAACGGTCATTATGGCGAGAGCTAAAACGCACAGGATGCGGATGTACTTGCTCACGCGTCCTCCTAATGTGCAGAGTCGCCACGACGATACCGCCGCAGCTTTGCGCCGCCTAAACCATTCCATAACATTCGATTAAGAAACGATTAGACGACGCGGACACCCTTCGACCTTAGAGGGCTCGGGCCTGCCCCAAAAAGACTTGCTGAGCGTCCACAGGCGCCTGCCCTTGAGGGTGCAGCCGGCGGTACGATCCGTCGGGTCGCAGCTCCCGGCTCTTCACGTTGTCCGCTAGGAGCACCGCGAGTATGCGGCCGTAGATTCTTTCAGCCAGGAACGGGTCGAGCACGGGCACGATCGTCTCGACCCGCCGGTCGAGGTTGCGCCCCATCCAGTCGGCGGAGCCGATGAAGGTCGCGCGGTCGCCGCCGTTCTCGAAAACGAAGACGCGGGAATGTTCGAGGAACCGGCCGACGATGCTGCGCACCGTAATGCTCTCGCTCACGCCGGGCACGCCCGGACGAACCACGCACATGCCGCGGACGAGCAGATCGATCGGCACGCCGGCTTGCGACGCGCGATAGAGCGCGCGCGTAAGCTCGCCGTCGGTAATGGCATTGAGTTTGGCGCGAATGCCGGCGGGCCGCCCGGCGCGCGCGTGATCGGCTTCGCGTTCGATGAACGCGGTGAGCTCGCGGCGCATGTTGACGGGTGCCACCAGCAAGTCTTCATAATCGGTAACTTTTGAAAAGCCGGTCAGCGCGTTGAAGAGCTCGCTCGCATCGGTTCCCAGCTCCGGACGGGCCGTGAAGAGACTCAAGTCGGTGTAAAAGCGGGCCGTCTTCTCGTTATAATTGCCCGTTCCGAAATGCATGTAGCGCCGGATGCCGTCGTCTTCTTGGCGTACCACGAGCGTCACTTTGGCGTGGGTCTTGATTCCGGCGAAGCCATAGACCACGTGCACGCCCGCGCGCTCCAGCCTTCGCGCCCATTCGATGTTGTTTTCTTCGTCGAAGCGAGCTTTCAACTCGATTAAGACGGCGACTTGCTTGCCGTTTTCGGCCGCATCGAGCAGCGCGCGTACGATCGGCGAATCTTTGCCCGAGGTGCGGTAGAGCGTCATCTTGATTGCGAGAACGCGCGGATCTTCAGCGGACTGGCGCACGAACTGCACCACCGGATCGAACGATTCATAAGGATGGTGCAGGAGCATGTCGCTCTCGCGGATCGCCGCAAAGAGATCGCCCGCTCCGATCAAGCGCTTTGGAATCGCCGGCGTGAACGGCGGATCGTGGAGCTGCGCGTGTCCGGGCAAGTTCACCAGCGTCGTCAGATCGCCGAGACCGATAAGTCCTTCGGTTTCATAACAATCGCTTGCCGATAAGTCGAGCGCGTCGAGCAGCAAGTCGCGGATATACTCCGGCATGCCGCGCTCGATCTCCAGGCGCACGGCTTCGCCGAAACGCCGGCGCTGCAACTCCGATTCGATCGCGGCCAGCAGATCGTCGGCTTCGTCTTCCTGCACGTCGAGATCGGCGTCGCGCGTAACCCGGAACAGATACGACTCGCGCACTTGCATGCCGGGGAACAGCGCGTGAAGATGCTGCGCGATCAGATCTTCGAGCAGCACGAACCACTGCTCGCCTTCGGGAGCCGATTCGATGGGGACGAAGCGCGCAAGCGTTTGCGGAATTTTAATGCGCGCGAAGTGCAGTTGCACGCCGTCGGCGGTAACTTCTTCGAGCTCGACCGCCAGCGAAAGCGAAAGATTCGAGATGTACGGAAAGGGATGGCCCGCATCGACGGCCAGCGGAGTGAGCACCGGAAAAACGCGCTCGTCGAAAATGCGATCCAATTGCGGGCGGCGATCTTCGTCGAGATCGGCAACGCGCAGCACGCGAATGCCGGCGCGATCCATTTCGGGCAGCAGCGTTTCGTTCAACAGCCGCATTTGACGCGCAAGCGATACGCGCAGGCGTTCCGAAATTGCGAGCACATGTTCGGAAGGCGTGCGGCCGTCCTCGGAACGCTTGTGAACCTGCGCTTCGATCTGCTGCTTGATCGCCGCGACTCGCACCATGAAAAATTCGTCCAGATTCGTCCCGTAGATCGAAACGAAGCGCAGGCGCTCGAGCAGCGGCGTCCCTTCGTCCAAGGCTTCCTCCAGAACGCGCTCGTTGAACTCGAGCCACGAGAGCTCGCGGCTGAAGTACAGGGACGGGTCATCCAAGGGCCGCACCGGCGCTTGGGCTGCCGGCTGCGGTTTAGGTTGCGAGAGCACTGGAAAACGTGGGATTCGCCGCACGGCGCGGAAACACTCGGGGGCGATGGACTGGGGCGACCTGTGGCAGCACCTGCAAACCTATCTCGAGCTGGCGGCTGCCGCGCTCGCAGCCGGGAGCGCCATCGGCATCCCGCTGGGCGTACTTGCATCGCACGTGCCGCGCGCACGCGCGCCGGTATTGATTGCCGCTAACGTAGGCCGCGTCGTTCCGAGTTTGGCCGTGCTCACGTTCATGCTTCCGTTACTCGGCGTCGGTTTCGCGCCCGCGCTCGCTGCGCTGGCGCTGTTGGTCATCCCGCCGGTTGCGATTAACACAGATCTTGGTTTTCGCAGCGTGCCGGCCGCCACGATCGATGCAGCGCGCGGTCTGGGAATGACCGGCGGACAGATCTTGCGGCGCGTGGAGTGGCCGCTCGCGTTTCCCGTTCTGTTCGCCGGCGTGCGCACGGCCACGACCGAAGTGATCGCGAGCGCGGTCCTGGCTGCGTTCATCGGTGCGGGCGGCCTCGGTGAATACATAACGACGGGCTTGCAAGCCAATCAGCCGCAGCTGCTCTTGCTGGGCGTGGGAGCGATCGCCGCGATTGCGCTCGCCGCGGAATTCGGCCTGGCTTACACGCAACGCCGCTTGGAGGTAAAGACATGAAGTTGACCCGCGCGCGCGCGATGGCGCTTTTCGGTTCCGCGCTCGTTCTGCCGCAGTGCGGGGGGCATTCAACCTCGCTTCGGGTCGGATCCAAGAATTTCAGCGAGAACATTACGATCGGAGAGATCTATGCCGCCGCGCTCGATCTCGCGGGCTTCAAGGTCGAACGTCATATGAATTTGGGAAGCACGCAAATCGCCATGGCCGCGATCCTGCGCGGCGATATTCAGTTGTATCCCGAATACACCGGGACGGCGCTGATCGACGTGCTGCATATGCAACCGATTCGCGATCCCAATACACTTTACGACACGGTCAAGCGCGAATATGAGAAGCGTTTCGGCCTCACCCTTCTTGAACCGTCGCCCGGCAGCAATTCACAAGGCTTAGCGGTGACACGCGCCGTCGCGCGAAAATTCAACGTGCGCACGCTCTCGCAATGTGCGCGCGCCGCGCCGCAACTCAGACTCGCGGCCGTGCCGGAATTCGTGGCCCGCGCCGATGCGCTGCCCGGGCTGCAGAAATTCTATGGCGGATTTAAGTTCAAAAGTGTCCGCACGTTCGACATCGGACTGCAATACGAGGCGCTCGCGCGCGGCGACGCAGACGTCGCGACGGTCTTTACGACCGATGCGCTGATCGCCGCGAACGATCTCGTCGTTCTGTCGGACGATCGCCGCTTCTGGCCGCCCTACAACGTCGTTCCGGTCATTCGCATCGACGCTCTCAAAGCGCGCCGCTCAGACATCTCCGGCACACTCAACCGCCTCACCGAGGGAATGACCGACGTCGCGCTGCGCAGGCTCAACGTCGAGGTGGATATCAAGAAACGCGACCCGGCCGACGTCGCTTCGGAGTTCGTCTATTAACGTAAGCGTCGGCTTTGAGTCGGTTACCGCACGGTATCCTCGAGCGGACCGGAACGCCGTCGACGGCGTTTCGTTCCAAGTCCCCGCCGGAAGTTTTACGGTACTGCTGGGCCCGTCGGGCTGCGGAAAGAGCACGCTGCTGCGCACCGTCAACCGCCTGGTCATTCCCACGGCCGGCACCGTAACAGTCGGTGACCGCGACGTTGCTTCGTTCGAACCGA
Organism: Vulcanimicrobiota bacterium; assembly: GCA_013036315.1. GTDB lineage: Bacteria > Vulcanimicrobiota > Vulcanimicrobiia > Vulcanimicrobiales > Vulcanimicrobiaceae > Rubrimentiphilum. Next base: position 16,223 of record JAAXMC010000124.1, on the reverse strand, counting down.
CGGCGCTGCGCCGCAGCATCGGGTACGTCATTCAAGCCGTCGGGCTCTTCGCGCACATGACCGTCGCGCAAAACATTGCGATCGTTCCGGATCTTTTGCGTTGGGATCGCGAACGCATCGCGCGGCGCGTGGACGAATTGCTCGAACTCGTCGGACTCGATCCGCAGCGTTATCGTTCACGCTTCCCGCGGGAGCTTTCCGGCGGTGAGCAGCAGCGCGTGGGCGTCGCTCGCGCGATCGCCGCCGAACCGCACGTTCTGCTGATGGACGAACCGTTCGGCGCCGTCGACGCGATCGCGCGCCGATCGCTGCAAGACGAAATGCTGCGGATCGTGCGCACGCTGCAGACGACGGTGTTGTTCGTCACGCACGACGTCGAGGAAGCGCTGCGCCTGGCCGATCGCATCGCGGTCATGCGCGAAGGCAAACTCGTGCAGTACGCGACGCCCGAAGAGATGTTGCGCGCGCCCGCGAGCCCGTACGTCGCGCAGCTCTTCGCGGTCAATGCCGATCTGCGCCGTTACGAGGCCTTGCGCGCGGAGCTGATCCGCGGATGAGCTATCTTTTTTCGCACGCGTCGCAGATCGGCGCCCTTACGCTGCAGCACGTGGCGCTCGTTTTTACGGCGCTCGGCATTGGGCTCGCAATCGCGCTGCCGCTGGGAATTTTTGCGGCGCGCGTGCAGCGGGCCGCGGCCCCGCTCTTCGGAGTGCTCGGCGCGATATACGCGATTCCGTCGCTCGCACTGCTCGCTCTGCTCGTAAAGTATTTCGGATTAGGCGCGGTCCCCGTGATCATCGTGCTCGCCGCGTACGCTCAGTTCATTCTCGTGCGCAACATCGCCGCGGCGCTGCGCGCCGTGCCGGCGGCGCAGCTCGACGCCGCGCGCGGAATCGGCATGTCGGCGTGGCAGCAATTTTGGCGCGTGGAGTTGCCGCTCGCTTCGCCGGTCATGCTCGGCGGTTTGCGATTGGCCACCGTCGCATTGATTGCAATCGCGATGTTGGGCGGCTACGTCGGCGCCGGCGGTCTAGGAAACGAGATTTTCTTCGGACTGCAGCGCCGTTACCTCGAACAAACGCTGGCCGGCAGCATTCCCGCCGCGCTGCTGGCGATTGCAGCCGATGCCGCTTTCCGAGCCATGGAACGTCTCGCCACGCGCCGCGTTAGTGGCTGACAGGAGTAGCCTGCACAAAGCGAAGGGCTCGCCAGCAAAGCGACGCGTTCGCTAATAGTGTCATGGTGAGCTTGTCGAACCACGGTCGAGCAGCGCACGGAGTGCGCGTGACGAGACCCGCGAAGACGTAGCCTCGTACGGCCCTCGACTACGCTCGGGCGTGGTTCGACTGGCGCGCTCTCGCGCGCCGCTCACCATGACACAAAACGCGCGCCGCTCACCATGACACAAAAGAAGCCGTTCGCACCGCGGGACAAGGCGCGAGATGAGCCTAGGGGTGCAAGTAGCGCGCAAACCATTGCGCGAGAATATGCAGCCGCTCCACCCGGTGAATCGGCGAGCCGATGCGCGAGAGATCGTGGTTCTCGCCGGGCACGGCGACGTACTCGATCGGGCGCCCCAAGATCTTTGCCGCGTTGAACCATTGCAGCGTCTGATCGATCGGCGTGCGCGTATCTTCCTCTGAATGAAGAATGAGCAGCGGCGTCACCGCGTTTGCGACGTACGAGATCGGCGACTGCTGCAGATACAAATTGCCCGGCTGCCACGGCAGACCCCAAGAGTAGCGTCCGCCGAGCGCATTGTCCGAAGCGAGATCCGCCGCGAGCTGCTCGGTTGCCAAATTGCTGACGACGCGCTCCGCGATCGCCGCTTTGTAACGGTGCGTGTGGCCGACCACCCACAGCGTGGCGTAACCGCCGTAACTTCCGCCCGCGACGCCCAGCCGGCTGGGATCGACCTCGGGCCGCTTGATTGCCGCGTCCATCACGCGCTGGACGTCGTCGAACATCGCGGCGCCCCAGTGCTTGGCCAGCGCCTCTTCAAAAGGATAGCCGAAGCCGACGCTGCCCCGCGGATCGCTGAAGACGACATTGTAACCGAGGCCCGCCCACACTTGCAGTTCGTGGAAGAACGTCTCGCCGAACTGCGTCTCCGGACCGCCGTGAATGTTTAATATTGTCGGCCGCCGCTCCCCGGGTTTCAAACCTATTGCCGGCATGAACCATGCATGCACGGTAAACCCGGCGTCGTCGACGATCGAAAATGGTTGCGGCGTTGAAAGTTCGAGCTGCGCGAGAAACGCATCATTCATGCCGGTGAGCCGCCGGCTCGCGCCGGTCGTGAGATCGATCAGGTAGACTTCACGCGGATGGGTGAAATCCGAAAGCGTGTACGCCGCGTAATGCCCGCTTTCGTCCATCGAACAATCCGCAGCTTCGCCCGCGCTCGTCAGTTTTTGCACGTTGCCGTGCGTATCCAGTTTTACCAGCGCGCTGTAACCCGGTTCTTGAACGTTTGTCAGCACGAACGTCTCGTGCGGAGCGAAATATGGCCCGCACAATCCGCCCGGTTCGCCCATGTCGGCGAGCACGCTGTCGCCGAAGGCGATCGTGTTTAGCGGCACGACCGTCTTGCGCTGCGAGCCGTCCGGACGCGAGCGCACCAGCGCGGGAAACTCCGCCGGGTCGCGCACGCCGCCGCTGAAGAACCAGAGCTCGCGGCCGCGATCGTAGTCCAATAAACCATTCGAAGGCTGGCTTGAACTCAGCTTGCGCATCGCTCCGCCCGCGGCCGGGATTGTATAGATGTCGTTCGGGCCTAGGCTCGGCGAATGGTAACGCAAAGAGTCGAACGCAATCGCTTTATCGTCGGGCGACCAGCGCGGATTGCCCTCGGACCAAACTCCGCTTGTCAGCGCGCGCGCGCCGCTGCCGTCCGCGTTCATTACCCAAATGTGCGGGTGCCGGTCGTAAGTGTAACCCGCGCCGTTGCCCTCGAAGTGCATCTGCGCGATCACACGCACGTCGCTCTTGGTCTGATCGTTCTTCGGTTTGAAGCCGGCGGCGGCGAAATCGATGCGCGCCGCGGGCGCCGGATCGATTGAAACAACCCGGAAAGCGATACGTTTACCGTCGTGCGAAAATACGGCTCCGCTCGCGCCGGCTTTGAGGTGCGTCAGCTGGCGCACCCGCCCGCTGGCAACGTCGTACGCGTAGAGCTGCGCGCGCATGCCTTTCTTGGCGGGACCGCGCGTGAAGACGATCGTCCGGCTGTCGGGAGACCAGACCGGACTGCCGTCGCGCCCAGTGTTCGCCAGCCGTTTGGGCTCGCCGCCGGAGACCGGTACGAGATAAAGATTGCTGTCGTAGGTTTCTTTGGGGCCATTCAGGCGCGTCGCTATGAAAACGACGCGCGAACCGTCGGGCGAGATCTGCGGGCCGGTGATGTAGGTAAACTTAAAAAGATCTTCGGGTATGACGGGCCGGGGCGCGGCGAGGGCAGCGCCCGGAACGGCGGCGGCGAACGCTACCGCCGCGGCAAACGAAACGGCGCGCGCGATCACGATGCGCGCACCAGCAGATTGACGCTGAAGCGCCGATCGCCGTCGAACCAGGCGCGCGAAACGCTCAATCCGGCGGCTCGCGCCATCTCCGCGATGTCCTCGGGTGCGTACTTGTAGGCCGATTCGGTGTGGATGCGTTCGCCATCGTCAAAATGCACGGTAGTTCCAAGAGCTCCAATCGTGACGGTTTGGCCGCTTCGCGCGACCAAGTATGAATGTAGTCCGCCGGTTTCTTCATCGTACTCGACGACGTGTTCGAATTGCTTGACATTGAAGTCAGCCTGCAGCTCGCGATTGATCCGCACCAGCACGTTCTTGTTGAACGCCGCGGTGACGCCGGCCGCATCGTCGTAGGCCAGCATGAGCTCGCGTCTATCCTTCTTTAAATCCGCGCCGAGCAGCAAGCCGTCTCCCGGTTTCAGCAGCGCGGCGACGCGGCGCAGCAATGCGACGGCCTCGGGCGGCTCGTAATTGCCGATGTTCGAACCCATGAACATAAAGAGCAGTTTTTCGGCTCGCCGCAGATGCGGCGTTTCCAGGATTGAAAAATAATCGGCGACGTAACCGCTTACACGCAGCGTGGGATAGCTTTCAACGAGCGAGCCGGCCGACGCGCGCAGCGCTTCGGCGGAAATGTCGATCGGCGAGTAGCGCAGCGTACGCTGAACGCGCAGCGCTTCTTCGATCAGAATGCGCGTCTTGGCCGCACTGCCACTGCCGAGCTCGACGAACTCGACCGGGTTGCCGAGCGCGCGCACGATTTCCCAACCCCATTCGCGCAAGATGGCGGTCTCCGCACGCGTCAGATAATACTCGGGCAGCAGCGTGATAGCGTCGAAAAGCGCCGACCCGACCGCATCGTAGAAGTACTTTGAGTTCAGTTTTTTCGGGCGCGCGGCAAATCCGGCCGCGACGTCTTCGGCAAAACTCGGAAGACGCAGGGGCTGCGGCACCGTGACGATCTGAAGGCGGTCCATAGGAGCCGTTGTAACCGCGCGCATAATTGGGAGCCTCCCGGGGAAGAGGAGAGCGATGATAAGTCAGGCTGTGAATATTTCTGTCGACGGCTCGCAGATGGATTCCTATCTTGCGCGCCCTCCGTCCGGTTCCGGACCTCACCCTGCCGTCATCGTGCTGCAAGAAGTCTTCGGCGTCAACGCCGAGATGCGGCGCATAACCGATATGCTGGCGGCGGCCGGCTATGCCGCCCTCGCCATCAACTATTACCATCGAACGCATCCCAATCTCGATCTCGCATACGACGAATCATCCATGCAAAAAGCGCTCGAAGCGCGCGGTAGTGTCACCCGCGCGACGTTATATGCCGACCTCGGCGCTGCGATCGCATGGCTGAAGAATCAAGACTTCGTGCGCGACGGCAAGATTGCGACGTGGGGATTTTGCATGGGCGGCGCGGTGGCGTTCTTGAGCGCGACGCTTCCGGACGTGCGCGGCGCGATCGCTTTCTACGGCGGATCGATCGCGAAGCCGTTCGGCAGCGGCGAGCCCGGAGCGCTGCAGGAAGCGGGCAAGATTCGCGCACCCCTGCTGCTGTGCTTCGGCGCGGACGATCGCGGCATTCCGCCCGAAGACATCGAGCGGATCCTCAAAGAGCTGGACGCGAACGGGATCGAGTATAAGCTCGAGGTTTATCCCGGTGTCGGCCACGCGTTCTTCCGGCAAGGCACGCCGCGCGCAGTGGCTGGGCAAGAACGATTCTCAGACGAAGCGATTGCCACTGCGGTGGCGGACTCGTGGAATCTGGTGCAAGCCTTCTTGCAAGACTGTTTTGAAGATTAGGTCTTAGCGGCGCACAGCGATCGAATCGCAGTTTCGGCTCCGGGATCGGGACGGTCGGTTTGAGGGCGAATGTACATGGCAAGGAAGATTTGACCGCCCACCGGGGTCGAGACCATTTCCAACGCCTGCGGCTTCCCACTATGGCCTGAACCAACTGCGCTGAGGTATTGCGCACTATGGTTCCCGCAGATCTTGATCGTCGATTGCTTTTGCGCTTTGAGCGCTCCCATGCCCGCCTGAGGCATCGTTTTTAAGTCCAGCGTCGTCGTCGATTGGCCGCGCACGAGCATCAGCATCTCGTCTTGTTTATTATCGGAACTCTTTTTGGTCCACATCTGAAAATGTCCGAAACCGATGAACGCAGGCAGCGCTGTCCAGCCGGCAGGAGCCTTAAAATTCAGACCGTCAGTCGCACTGCCGCAGCCGGCCAATGCCAGCGACGCGAAAAGAGCCGCTGCAATAGAACGTTTCATGGCCGAACTATTGGCTTTTCATAGCCCGTAATCTTTGCCCTACGGTCGATGACGTCGTTGATGTATGCGCGCGTCTCGGCATACGGCGGTATGCCGTGGTATTCGGCCACGGCGCCCGGCCCCGCGTTGTACGCCGCCAGCGCCACGGTGATCGGATTTGCATACACGGTATCGTAGGCCCGCACGTACGAACCGAGCAGCGATGCCGCGCCGCGGATCGACGCAAATGGATCGAACGGATCGACTCCGGCATCCGCAGCCGTTTCGGGCATGAATTGCGCGATGCCGATCGCCCCGGCAGCCGAGAGAGCGCGCGGATCGAAAGCGGATTCTTGCAGCAGCGTCGCGGCTAAGAATTCCGGCGGCAGATCCTGCGCGCGCGCGGCACTCTCGGTAGCGCCCGCAAGTTCGAGCGCATCAACAGGCGCCAGCTTTGGATTCGTGTACAGTATCGTCCGCGCGATCGCGAGCGTCGCGCTGCGCGTGGGCGGTCCGTCTTGCAGCAGGCGCATCCCGTGGAGAACGTTTGCGTATGCCGGCAGATGCCACGACATCGCGGCCTCAACCACAGTGGGTATGAGCACCTTGGTGTTCGGCGTCGTCGTAGGAGCCGCGGGCCCCGCGCACGCGGCGATCGCCAAGCAAACTCCCGCAGCTGCGCGAAGGCGGCACGTCAATGGCATTCCTGGCAGCGTTTGTGGTCCTCGTAGCCGGCGATTTTGGATCGACGTTCTTCTATCATGTGCCGCAGCACCTATGGTTTACGCTGCATCTGCGCACGCATCACGACCGCCGGCGCTCGTACTGGGACCACGCCGTGATCACGCGGGATCCCGCCGTGCTGCTCGATGGGTTGCTGGGCGCGCTGCCCTACCTGGCGGCCGCCGCATGGCTTTGGCGCGTCTCCTGGACGGGCGCCCTGGCAGGCCTGGCGCTCGGGCAGTTGCATGTGTGGTGGCGGCACTCGGGCGACCTGGGCTGGCGCTCGCCGCCCGCGCTGCGGGCAACCTTCGGCACGCTCGGAATCGTGCTGCCCGAGGACCACGACGGGCATCACCGAAATCCAGCAACTGAGTTCGGCGACATTTTTCGCTTTTATGACGCCCCTGCGCGGGCGCTTCTGGCCGCACTCTCTCCAACCAGACGGCGCCGCACGGCGCCCCCAGGAGTCAAAGTTTGAAGAAACGCGCCCTCTTTCTGATCTCCGATACGGGTGGCGGCCATCGCAGCGCCGCCAACGCGATTGCGGTCGCTTTAGACGAAATCCGCAATCCGGAGTTCGAGCAACGCATCGAGGACGTGGCCGCGCACTGCGCTTTTCCGCTCACGCAGCTGGGTTGGGGCTACTCGGCGGCGCTTCGATACGCACCGCCGGTATACGGCGCGCTGTACTATGCAACCAACGGACGGCGCCGCTACAAGGCGCTGGTTCGTTTCTGCGAACCGCTCTATCGCGAGCGCTTACGCGATCTGTTTTTAGACTATAAACCCGACGTGATCGTCTCGATCCATCCGCTGCTCAACCATGCGGCCCTGCGCGCGCGCGCCGACGCTGCGATGCAGCACATTCCGATCGTCACGGTGATCACCGATCTCGGGAAGGTGCACGAATCGTGGCTCACGCCGGAAGCGGACGCAGTCGTCGTGCCCGCGCGTGAAGTGTACGAACGCGCGCTCTCGCGCGGCGTGCCTACAAGCCATTTGAGAATGCTCGGCCAACCTATTCATCCGAAGTTCGACGACGTCACCGGCGGCAAGAACGAGCTGCGCGCGCAACTGGGTTTGCCGCAAAACACGTTCGTGACGTTGTTGATGGCAGGCGGGGAGGGCGGCGGCAAATTGCTGCACGCCACGCTGCGCTTGGCCAAAGCGCGCCTTCCGATGCATCTGGTGGTCGTGTGCGGCCGCAACGAAACGATGCAGGCGAAGATCGAAGAGTTTGCGCGCACGCTTCCGACGCCGATGACCGTGTTGGGATTCACCGACAAAATTCCCGAATTGATGCGCGCCGCGGATCTGCTGGTAACCAAGGCCGGTCCCGGAACGCTGGCCGAAGCCAACGCCGCGCAGCTGCCGCTCGTGGTCTACGACTACATTCCCGGGCAAGAGCGCGGCAACGTGGACTTCGTGCGCAATAACGGAATCGGCGTCGTCGCCATCAACAGCATCGCGGAGATCGTGCGAGCCGTTGACGGCCTTGTGCGCAACCCGCGCCGCCTCGAAGCGATGCAGCGCAACCAGGAGCTGATCGCTCCCAAACGCAGTTCGCGCCGCATCGCGGCGCTGATCGCACAGATCGCGCTGCGCGGCACGATCCCGTCCGACGACGAGTACGTGCCGCTGCGCGAAGCCGTTAGCGTTTAGTTAGAACAAGAACGCGGGGCGTTTTCCGGACGTGTTGCCGCAGTACGTCATGTGCGTGCTGTGCGGAACGTACCAAGCGTGAATGTCGTAATGCGGGACCGTGTAACCCGGATGCCCGTGCGATTCATACCAGATGTCGACATGATCGATCTTGTATCCGGGCAGCGGCTTTAGGATCTCGTCCCAGTTTGCGCCCTTCGCGAACTGGGCCTTATCGACCATCACTTCGGTGAAAATGGCCTTACCGTTGTAGTAGCCGTACAGTGGGCCGAACGGGAAATTTGAAGGCTTGGCATAGTGATAGCCCATCGTCGGAATGCATCCCGAAACCGGCACGGTGCCGGCGGGCATCACGGACGGATGTGGCCATTTAGGCAGCGTCATCATCATCTGCAGGATCGCGGGCGTCATGCCCGGGGGTAGTTTGCCCATCGGCGCCGTTTTAGGAGCCGGCGTCGCGGCCAACAAACCTACGGCCGCAGCTATCGCGAGACACGAGAAAATACTACGCTTGATCAAGGGTGCGCCTCCATTTACAAGTATGCGGGTCGTTTTCCCGATGTGTTTCCGCAAAACTTCATGTGCACGCCGTGCGGAACGTACCATGCGTGCAGGTCGTAGTGCGCGAGCCGGTAGCCCGGATGGCCGTACGGTTCGAACCAAATATCCACGTGATCGATCGCATATCCGGGCAGCGGTTTCAAAAGATCGTTCCAGCTCTTCCCCTGCTCGAACGATCGCTTGTCGATCATCACTTCGGTGAACACCGCTTTGCCGTTGTAGTACCCGTAAAAAGGCCCGAACGGAAAATCCTTAGGTTTGGCATAGTGGTAACCCATCGCCGGAACGCAGCCTTCGAACGGAATCGTGTTTGCCGGCATCGCGGCCGGATGGCCTTTCAGCGGCGTCATGATCATCTTGATGATTTCCGGTGTCAGGCCGAACGGGAGCTTCACCGCCAGCATGGACAGATAGAAAACGGCGAAAATTTTCAGGGCGTCAGGCCGCCTTGGAATGCCATTTTGGCGGCGCCTACTTGGCCGGCGTCGTTGCCGAGCTTCGCGATCTCAAGCCTGGTCGTGCCGCGCGGGACCATCGTGGTCAATTCGTCGACGCGAGCTCGCACCGAATCGAGCATGAAGTCGCCCGCGCTGCTGACGCCGCCGCCCAGCGCGATCACTTCCGGATTGACAAAAGCGATGATGTTTGCAAGTCCGAGCGCAAGGTCGGCGGCAAAATTGCGCCACGCTGCCGAAGCGTGCGCGTCGCCGGCTTGCGCGGCGCGCCTGATTGCTTTCGATCCGAGCTTGTCGCGCTCGCGTTCGAGCAGCTGGCTGCGCGGGAACGACGAAGCGACGGCAAAGGCGTGCCGGATGAGTCCCGTGCCGGAGGCCTGCGCTTCAAAACATCCGGTTTTTCCGCACCCGCAGATAAAGCCGTCGGTCGGGCGTATTTGGTGGTGGCCGATTTCGCCCGCGCCCGCGCGGTTGCCGATCAGCAGCCTTCCGCCCGAAACGATGCCGCCGCCGAGGCCCGTACCGATCGTCAGCAGCACGAAGTCTTGCGTGCCCTTTCCGCTTCCGAACGTGTGCTCGCCCAGCGTCGCGCAGCGCGCGTCGTTGGCGATGAAGACCGGCTGCGGATAGCGTTTGCGCAGACGCTCGCCCAGCGGCGCATTCGTCCACAAAAGGTTTGGCGAATACAAGACGGCGCCGCTGCGGGGGTCGATATTGCCCGGCGAGCCCACGCCGATTCCGATCGCGTCCTTTGCCTTGGCGTCCTTGAGCGCGTTATCTACAACGGTTTGCAGCGAGGCGACGACCGCATCGAAGGAACGGTCTTCTATGTCCTGCTCGAACTGGCCGAGGATCGCGCCGTCTTCGCCGATGATTCCGGCGGTAACATGTGAGCCTCCGAGGTCGACGCCGATAGCCGTGCGCATGTACAGAATGCTTCTCTCGCCGGGGCCTTAAAAAACCTCCGTCGAATAACTATGGCGATATGACTACCATCGATCTGACCGCCCTGCGAAAGTTCACGCTCGAAACCGGACAGCCCACGCATCCGGAACTGCTCGATACGACGCCGATGGAGCGCGTCCAAGACATCGAGATCGATCTCGAGCACATTACGATCACCTACAACCAAACGATCAACCATTACTATAACTCGAGCGAAAACATCGAACGCGAGTGGATCTACAAATATAACGAAGATCCCGAGTTCGTAGCGGCCGTCGCCCGCGTGATCGAATTGGCGCGCAGGCACCTGCGGGATTTGCCCGAGAACGTCGCCTGCCCGCCGGGCTGCGCAGAGTGTTGCAGCGGCTACGAGCCTTTCGTGAGCCGCGCCGACGTCGATCGCATCGCGGCACATTTGCATATGACCGCGCAGGAAGTGCTCGACGAATACGTCGTCAAACGCACGTCGGCCGACGGATACCATCTGGGCTATCTGCGAAAAGTCACCGACGACATCGCAGATCAATGCGTGTTCCTCAAGGAATCGCGCCCGGGACGCTTTTATTGCGGCATATACGAAGGGCGCCCGGCGGACTGCCGCGACTTCTCGCCGATCGGTTGCGACGACGTAAACAAGGATCTCCCGCGCAACAAAGTGCTGAAGATCGGACCGCCCTTCCAGCCGAAACACCGCAAAAAAAACTCGCTCCGTAGATGATCCGCGCGTTCTTATTCGCGGCCGCTTTCGGCGCGCTGTCCTTTGGCTTACTCGGCGGAGTGAACGCTCAACCGATTCCATCGATCTATTATGGCGCGCTGCAATGGAGGATGATCGGCCCGTTTCGCGGAGGCCGCACGGTCGCAGTCTCCGGCGTTCCGTCGCAGCGCGGCGTCTATTACATGGCCGCAACGGACGGCGGAATTTGGAAAAGCACCGACTACGGACGCACGTGGGATCCGATCTTCGATGGGCAAGGCACGGGCTCGATCGGCGCGCTGGCGGTTGCGCCGAGCGACCCGAATATCTTGTATGCCGGTTCGGGTGAAGGGTTGCGTCGTCCCGATCTTTCCGTCGGCGACGGGATCTACAAATCCACCGACGCCGGCGCGTCGTGGATCCACCTCGGCTTGCGTGACGGCATGCAAATTGCCGGCATCGCAATCGATCCGCGTGATCCCAATCGCGTCTTCGCCGCTGTTTTAGGGCACCCGTACGGGCCGAACGAAGAGCGCGGCCTGTACCGCAGCACCGACGGCGGTCAGTCCTGGCAAAAAGTGCTGGGTAAAGATGAAAACACCGGCGCGGCCACCGTCCTGATCGATCCGCGCAATCCCGATGTCGTGTATGCCGCGTTGTGGGCTTCGCGCAATCCGCCGTGGCGCTTACGCGATATTCTGCAGCTGTTCCAAAATGGCGGACTCTATAAATCGGTGGATGGCGGCACGACGTGGGCACAACTGCGCACCGGTCTGCCCGCAAACGTAGGCCGCATCGGTTTAGCAATCGCGCCGGGCGACTCGCAAAGGCTGTACGCGTGGGTGAACGACGATAAGGGGTGCGGCATCTATCGCACGAGCGACGGCGGCGCGACTTGGATCGAAGCAAACTCGGAATCGCGCGTCTGCAGCCGCGGGGACGATTTTTCGGGACTCGCCGTCGATCCGTCCGATCGCGATGTTGTATTTGCAGCGAATACGCAGACCTACCGCTCGACCGATGCCGGAAAAACGTGGATTGGGTTCAAGGGCGCGCCCGGCGGGGACGACTATCACACCGTCTGGATCGATCCCGGCGATCGCAATATCATTCTGCTCGGCTGCGATCAAGGCGCGACGCTCTCTGTAAACTATGGGCGGACGTGGAGCTCCTGGTACAACCAGCCGACCGCGCAGTTCTACCACGTGATTACCGATGATCGCTTTCCGTATCGCGTGTTCGGCGGCCAACAGGAGAGCGGCAGCGCGGAAGTGCCCAGCCGCAGCGACGACGGTTCGATCTGGATTCGCTATTGGCATCCGGTCGGCGCGTCGGAGTACGGCTACGTCGCGCCCGATCCGTTGCACCCCACGATCATCTACGGCGCGGGCAGCGGCGTGGTCTCGCGTTACGACGAGGCGCTTCAGCAAACCCAGGACGTCTCGCCCAGTTACGAGCGCGGCAAGTACCGCTTCAATAGAACCACTCCGCTCGTTTTCAGCCGGGCCGACAATCGCACGCTCTACTTGGGATCGAACGTCGTCTTTGCGACGACCGACGGCGGACGCCACTGGCGCATCATCAGTCCCGATCTCACGCGCGCGAACCCGGGCCTCCCGGCCAACCTCGGACCATTTACGCAAAGCCCGCTGGCGCAAGGCGTCCATCGCGGCGTCGTCTACAGTTTGGCGCCGTCGTACATCGATCGCAACCTGCTGTGGGCCGGAACCGACGACGGGCTCATTTGGCTCACGCGCGATGGCGGCAAGCATTGGAGTAACGTTTCGCCGCCAACCTTAGCCGCGGCGTCGGGTTCGTGGTCGAAAATCTCGCAGATCGACTCGTCGCACTTCGATCGCGGAACGGCATTCGTAGCCGTCACACGCTTGCGCTTAGACGACATGCATCCGTACATTTACCGCACGCACGACTTCGGCGCGCACTGGCAGCTGTTGAACAGCGGCTTGCCCGACAATGCGCCGGTCGACACCGTGCGCGAAGATCCGAAACAGCGCCGCCTACTATTCGCGGGCACCGAGAACACCGTGTACTTCTCGCCGGACGACGGCTCGAACTGGCAATCGCTTCAATTCAACCTGCCGTCCACGTCAATCCGGGACCTCGTCGTCCATGGTGACGATCTCGTGGTGGGAACGCACGGCCGCTCGTTCTGGATTCTCGACGACATTGCACCGCTGCGCGAGCTGGCAGCCGATTGGTATTACAAGCACCACACGGATAGAATATACTTATTCGCGCCTCCGACAGCGTACCGTGTACGCCGCGACACGTGGACGGACACGCCGCTGCCGCCGGAGGAACCGGCAGCAAAGAATCCGCCGGATGGCGCGATTATCGACTATTACTCTTCGACCAACGCGCAGGGACCGCTAACAATAGCGATCTACGATTCCGCGGGGAATCTCGTTCGCGAATGGTCGAGCACCGGCAAGACCGACCCCGTCGTTCCCGCGCTTCGCGTACCAACGTACTGGGTTCGCCCGACGCAAATCCCGTCGATTGGTGCGGGCGAGCATCGGTTCACGTGGGATTACCGCTACTCGTATCCTCCGGCCGTTTCGTATGATTACCCGATCTCGGCAATCGTGCACGACACGCCGCCGGCGCCGCAAGGCGCGCTCGCGTTGCCCGGAACCTATACCGTCAAGCTATCTGTCGATGGGGTGACGCAAAGCCGCACATTTCAGCTGAAAATGGATCCGCGCGTAACGATTAGCACGGCCGCCCTCCGTTCGCAATTTGCGCTCGCAATGCGGATCACCGACCTTATGGGAACGAGCTACGCGAAGATGAAGCAGGCAACGGCGCGCAAAGACTCTGCCGCCGCTCAACGCTACGGCGGCGACAACGACCAGCTCGCTTCCCTGCTTGACGTCGTCGAATCCGCCGACGCCGCGCCGACTCAGCAAGCGATAGCAGCTGTGAACGCGGTCGAGCGCGACCTCAGTGCCGCACGGTAACCCGGTCTCACGCTTCGGCGAACCGGCGGAAAGCGAACTGCCCGCCGACATAGCCGAGGTCTACGCGAAGAACCGCGAAAAAATTGGGATTCGTCCCAAACGTTTTTCGCGCGTACGCTAGGCGGCCCGAACACTTCCGCGCTTTCATGGCGTATCACGACGTGTTGATGAAAGGACCAGGAAACCTCAGCCGCGTTGAACGGGAAGCGATCGTCGTTGCCGTTTCATCCGATAACCGCTGTCAATATTGCATGGTCGCGCACGGAGCGGCGCTGCGCGTTCTCAGCAAAGATCCGATTCTCGCCGAGCAAATCGCCAACAATTGGCGCACCGCAAAGCTGCCGCTAAGATTGCGCGCCATGTTGGAGTTCGCGTCGCGCGTGAACGAGCCGGCGTTCGCGGCAAGCGAGCACGAGATCGACCAAATGCACTTGGCCGGTTTCAGCGACGACGACATTTGGGATATCGCCGCCATCGCCGCGTTCTTCGGTTTCTCGAACCGCATGGCCGGACTGATGGACATGCGCCCGAACGACGAATTTTATTCGATGGGCCGCTAATTCGAATGTCATCCTGAGCGGGCGCCGTAAGGCGCCCAAGTCGAAGGACGGCCGAGCGTAGTCGAGGCCCGCGAGGCAACGTCGATCTTCATGCGGGTCTCGTCTTAGCGCGCCTAGCGCGCTGCGCTCGACCGTGGTTCGACAGGCGCGCTCTCGCGCGCCGCTCACCATGACACAAATGGCGCGCCGCTCACCATGACACAATTGGCGCGCCGCTCACGATAGATGCGGCCGTCACGTCCGAGGCCGCCGGTTCGCTTTACCGGCATGAACAAGATCGCTACCGCAGCACAAGCGGAGCCTCTGCTCAGCGAGATCAACATCACGCCGTTTACCGACGTGCTGCTCGTCCTGCTCATCATCTTCATGCTCTTGGCGGCGCTACTGACGCCGCCCGGCTTCGAACGACGCCTTTCAAATCCCGGAAGATCGAAGGCCGCGACGGTCTTTCAGCGCGTCATCGTCACGATCGATCGACACGGCCACATCGCCGTGGGCGGCAAGGCGACGAGCACGCAAGGGCTCTATGCGGCAATGGCTCACGCGGGACCCAAAGCGCACGTCTCGCTCGACGCGGACGCGCATTCGCCCTACGGATTAGCTTTGCGCGTGCTGGATGCAGCCAAGCTTGCCGGCATAAGCGACGTCGCTTTCGTTACGCAGTAAGCGACGCAAATCTGCCGGCGTCGATATTACCACCGCTGATGACGATGCCTATTCGTTTGCCCGCGGGAAGAAATTTCGCCATCACCGCGGCCAGCCCGGCTGCGCCGCTGGGCTCGATCGCAACCTTCATCCGCTCAAAGGCAAAGCGCATCGCGCCGCAGAGTTGATCGTCGCTCACGGTTACGATCGATTTCACGTGGCTGCGCACGATCGGAAACGTGATTTCACCAGGCGCCGTCGTTTGTAAGCCATCGGCGATCGTCTTTGGAACATCGGTCTGCACGATTTCTCCGCGTTCGAGCGACTGTTGAAAATCGTTGCCGGCTTCGGGTTCGACTCCGTAGAGTTCGATGCCGGGGTTAATGCCGTGCGCAGCTAAGGCCGTTCCGGAAAGCAGCCCGCCACCGCCGACCGGCGTCACGATAACCTCGAGATCCGGAACGTCCGCCAGCAACTCCAGCCCCGCAGTTCCGGCGCCCGCAACGATCTCCGGATCATCGAACGGCGGAACCAGCGTCGCGCCGCCCTTGCATAGGTCTTGCGCGATCTCCGCACGATGCGACTTGTGGCGATCGTAGAAAACGATCTCGGCTCCCAGATCGCGCGTCGCGGCAGTTTTTGAAGCGGGCGCATCCGACGGCATGACGATCGTCGCGTGAATGCCGAGCAGCTTGCAGGCAAGCGCGACGCCTTGGGCGTGGTTGCCGCTGGAGAACGCCACGACGCCGCGCGCGCGCGCTGGCGCGTCGAGCTGCACGATGCGATTGTACGCTCCGCGAAACTTAAAGGCGCCCATGCGTTGAAAGTTCTCGCACTTGAGAAAGACCGAGCCGCCCACGAGCTCGTCGAGTGTATGCGATGTGAGCACGGGCGTCCGGTGCGCCACGCCGCGCAAACGTTCGGCGGCGGCTTGGACGGAACTAAACGACGGCGTTTTCACCGGCAAACTCCACGAAACGCAATTTCGGATTCCACTCTTCGGCCAGACGCACGCTCCAATCCGATTCGAAAAGCGCTACCGGAGCTCCGTCCCAATCCTCCAGCAGTTTGGCGCTCGAAGGCAACTGCGCGGCGCGCACGCTTTCCGGATCGCCCTGGACGCGGCGCGCAACGGAAAATGGCAGCTTTGTAAAAAGCGTCTTGACATTGTACTCCGATTCGAGGCGATGCTTCACCACCTCGAACTGCAGCTCGCCCACG
>JAAXMC010000123.1 GCA_013036315.1 Vulcanimicrobiota bacterium | reverse complement strand
TTGAGCTGGAAACCGAACGAAATCGGCGTACGATAGAGTTTCTGCGGCCGCATCAGCCCGGGTGAAATCCCGGTGCCCGGATCGGGTGCCGGCGTGGACTCGCCGATGAGCTTACCGATGCTGAAGTCTCCGCCGAAGATCGACGAGAGCGAAATGCCCAGATTTTTGGCCGTGTTTTGGTCGACCTCGAGAATTTCGGTATCGAGCACGACCAGCTTCTCCGAGACGTCCAGCTTCGCAATCAAATCCTTGGCGAGCTTGATGGAATAGGGATTGCCCGTCAGGATCAGCTTCGGTGAATTGGGTGAAACCGTGATGTGCAGGTCGGGCGCCTGCGATGACAGTGACTGCGTCACCATAGTGGCGAGATCGTTAGCCGTGCTCGACGAGCTGCCGTTGGTGGCCGGGAGGGCGGCCTTCAACGTATAAATCTCGGCATTTCCTGCGCCTCCGCCGACAGCGCCCGGACCGGGACTTGGCACCGCATCGAGCTGCGCGATCCCTTCGGCGATCCGCCGCTGCTCGGCCGGAGTCGCGGAAACACTCAACGAGTTAATCTGCGCATCTACGTTTACTTTGGCGTTCGGATAGGAGCGCGCGATCAAATCGCCGACCGATTGCGCGTCGAGCGTGCGCAGTCGATAGACGGCGGTGTATCGCGCTCCCACTGATGGCGTATCGAGCACCGAAATCACATCTTTGGCTCGGGCCACCAAGTCGGGCGCGCCCGCTAACACGATTGTGTGTCCCGCAACGCCAACGCGCAAGCCGTGGACGGCGCCGGCCACTTCACGCGCGATCGTCCGCGGACTGGCTTGCAGGACCGGCACTGCTTCAGTATCCGGAGCGCTGGGCGCCGGCCGGGGCGTGGGTGCCTGAGGAGGCTGGTCGATGGCCGCAACCAGCGATTGCATCTGTTGCAGATCGCTGTTGACCGCGCTCACGAGCAACGTGTGCCTATTAATGATAGCCAACTTTGCGTTTGGATAGAGCGCACGTAGGCGAGCCGCGATCTGATTCGCGTCCATCCGATGGAGGATCAGCGAGGTGGTGACCGGCGTTAGTGGATTCTTAGTGTCGATTGCCGCGCCGATCTGCCGGAGCGCGGCAGCGTCATCGGGTCCAGCGAGCACCACGATGGCATTCGCCCCGCCGTCGATGGTGAAGGACAGATGCGGATAGAGCCGGCGCAGCACGCGCACCGCGTCTTGCGCGCGCACCGTCGTAAAGGTCAACACGATGGGCGTCGGCGGTATACGCGGCACGCGATGCTGCGCAGCCGAGAGTCCGCCGCACAGCGCGATCATCAGCGCTGCGGCGCACAAAACAAAAAACATCAAGCGGCTTTTCATGAGATCACCCGATCGTGTATGTCAACTCTACTGCATTCGCGTTCTCGCGATCAAGCGTTTGTAATCGCAAATAGCAGTTATCCACAAGTTTTTTTGTACCAATAGATTGACGTTGCGTTTTTGCAAGCGTATTATCTTGGTGTTAAGTAAGCAATGACGCGCTTCGCATCACTGCAAACTTGATGGGTGGAGGGTGTTTGGGTGAATATGTTCCGTTGCGAACGACGCATCGCGCGCATTAGAAGCGGCACCTAGCAGCGACGCACCGCTGCGGGTGAGCGGTGCTTTTCTGTTTTTGTTTGCGCCGGCTTACTTCGTGTAAGCCTACTATTCGCGGGAGAGTACCTTATGCGTCGCTTCATCTGCGCAACGCTCCTAGTATCGTTTTGCCTCCAATCCACGGGGATTGCGGCCGCAAACGCACAAGCCGGGATGGGAACCATTGGAGTGCTAGCGCAAATGCGCTTGGACATCCAAGGCATGAGCAACTGGTTGTTCCAAACTCCCATTTTTGCATTCATCGTGAATCCTGAGCAATACGCAGCTATGCACGCTGCTGCACCAAAGCGGGTCGTTGCGCCGCGCCTCGATCCGAGCGTGGCTTTTCACCACAACCTGGCGCGTCCGACAGTTAGCGGCCCCGGCACGCACGGAAATCCGCCAACGATGCTCGCACGACCACTACTGCCAAAAGATGTCGAGAAACTTCAGCTGCCCGTTGCGAATGGAGCAGCGCAGGTTCAGAGCATCAGCGCGCCAAGAATTGAAAGACCGCGCGCCACGCTGCCGCTTGCGACGCGTGCCAATGTACCACGTACACGCGGCATTCACACCATGAACGTCACGGTCAGCTCAGCAAATCCGACTGGCGTGAACTCGTGGTGGACATACCGTGGAGGCGGTCTTCCTGGAGTCGGGGAGTACATGATTAACGTTGCGAACGGTAATCTGGTTACGGAAACCACGGACGTCGACGTTGCCGAACGCGGAATGAATTTGACCTTCCAAAGGACGTACAACTCACTAAGTTTACGTGATTGGAACGCAAGCGGTACGAGCGATGACGGTTCGCCCACGCCAGGAACGTATGGCTCGGGTTGGACGAACACGTTCGACACGCACCTAGCGGTTAATTCCGCCGGTGGTATTTCGGTCTTCGACACTGACGGTGCGCGCTACGACTACACCTCAAGCGGCGGCGGCTGCCTAGCCTCTCCGGCTGGCGTGCACACCACGCTCTGCTGGGACGGTGGCTGCGGTTACTTCTGGACCAAGAAGAACGGAACGGTCTACTATTATTATGAGCCCTCGTTCGGGCCGGGCTGTGAAACCTGGGCCTCCCAAGATCCGGCTTACGCCGGACGGCTTTATATGATTTTTGGACGTAATAACAACAATTGGATCCGTTTAACTTATTCTTGGGCGGGTGGCAATGCTACATCGACATCCAACCTTACACAGATCGTCGCCCAGCATCAAAATGGGCAATCCCTCACGCTCGCGTTCGGGAGCCTCAATGGCAAAATATTGCTCTCCAGCCTCACGCGCCCAGATGGACAACAAATAATCTATCAGTACGCCCCGAACCCGGGAGGCACTAACGTCTTCAGCAACTTGGAAGAAGTAGACTTACCTGGCAACAACGCTGGCATTATCCATCAGCAATACGGCTATTACTCGAATACCGGTCAGATGTATTGGGCCAATTCGCCGCGATGGTTCAGTAGCGGCGCGGGTGAGGGCTCGTACACAACTTTCTATTACGATAGCAGCAGTCGCATAAGCGCCGTACAACTGTATGGCTGGGCCAACTTTACTCCGTCGGATGGCATGGGGGCCGTGCTGCAGCCTAGTTACCCCAACCAGTACGGCACAATTAGGTACTCGACTCTCACATACTCGACCGGCGAGACACAGTTCTCCGACGTCGATGGCCATGCGACGAACTGGTTCTTTGATTCTTCGGGGCGTGTGACACAGACGCAGAATTGGACCGGTTCCCTATGGCTAACCGCGTACGCTACTTGGAACAGTGACAATGCTCTGACTGAGTCGGTTGACCCACGAGGAAACGCCGTAGACTATGCTTACGATTCGAACGGAAACATAATTGCAGCCGCGCTGCCCGCTATCTCGACAAGCCAAGGAACGTTCCGGCCCACCAGTTTGTATTCGTATGATCGCACGAATAATGCGAACAACATTGTGGCTTATTGCGACGCGATCCGTACACATGCCCTCGGCCAAGATTGGACCGGAAACCCCGGCACGAGTGATTCTTTGTGCCTAAACCAAGGCGGAGCAACCCGGTACTCTTGGGATTATAGCGATAGTGCCGAACCATTCGGGCGGATCAGCAACACTTATACGCCGCTAGGCTATCACCGATCACTCTCCTACAATTCCGGAGCGCAGAGTGGCGATTTTGGATTGCCTACGGCCCAAAGCGGTGATTGCATAGCACAAATCGATAGCACGAACCGCTGCCCAGCACTAACCTTTTCTTACGATAGCCTGGGGAATCTGACGTCATACAATACCGGAAACGGGGCATGGGCGTTTTCGTATGACGCAATGAACAGGCCGACATCATCAACGGATCCCGACGGCGTTACCGGACGCGTCTGTTACTACGCCAACGGACAAATCAGCGCGAGGCAGTCCGCCTTACAGTACCAAATGGATGGCGGCGCCGTGTGCGGAGCACATTCTTTTGCGATGACCTACGACGTGAACGGTAATGAGAAAAGCGAAACGCACCATTACGGAAACGTTGCCGCCACGACGACAAAATGGTACGACGGCGTCGATCGGCTCGTAGAGGTCCAATTACCTCAAGATCCGCAGGATGTCTATCAAAACCCGTGGATTACGCGATATCTATACGACATATCGCAGGGAGGTACGGTTAGCTTTACTGGCGGCACAACGCAATATTATTCTGCACACGGTAGTCTGTACAAGACTCAAGAACTTCTTGCCCCTACATCGACGTGGTATTGGGGCCTTTCAAAGCTTAACAACAATATATTTAAAGATACCAAAGGCACCGCGCGCGACGCACTCGATCGAACGGTCACCAGGTACGGCCCGCAAGAAACCTTTACATACGACAGTTCGCCAAGCACGTACGGCGCGCTGGCTCAGCATTGCAACGCGCTAAATATTTGTGGAAACGGCACGTATGACAACGCCGGAGAGATCACTCAAGTATCGTACAACGACGGTTCAACGCCATCGGAATCTCTGTCATTCGATCCCGATAATCGGGTGGTCGGTGTAACTTCGTCCGCCTTTGGGACGCAGTCGTATAGCTTCAATGCGGACGGCAAAGAAACACAATCCGTGGAACCCTCAGGCGGGGGTGTCACGTCGCCGGCGACACTAACGTACCACTATTACGCTGATGGCCGTTGACCTGAGGTGGCAAAACCGCTCAGGTTGAAACCGTGAGTTCCGGCCCTAAGGG
>JAAXMC010000122.1 GCA_013036315.1 Vulcanimicrobiota bacterium | reverse complement strand
AGTGAGGCCTTCGACGGCGTGCTCGCGGAACATCGTGCACGTATCGCGCAGCAGCGTGCACGAGTGCAGGAAATTGTAGATCATCACCGGGTTGAAGACGTTGAGTTCGAAGTTACCCTGCGACGCAGCGAAACTAATGGCGAGGTCGTTGCCGTAGACTTGCGCGACGACCATCGTCATCGCTTCGGACTGAGTGGGATTGACCTTCCCCGGCATGATCGACGAGCCGGGCTCGTTTTCGGGAAGGGTCAGTTCCCCGATGCCGGCGCGCGGCCCCGAGGCCAGCCAGCGGATGTCGTTGGCAATCTTCATTAAAGCTGCACCGAGCGTCTTGAGAGCGCCGGAGGCAAACACAAAGTCGTCGTGCGAGGCGAGCGCCGTGAATTTGTTGGGATGCGACCTGAACGGCAGTCCCGTGAGCTCGGCAACCTTCTTGGCCACCCGCTCGCCAAACTCGGGATGGGCATTGAGTCCCGTGCCGACTGCCGTGCCGCCAATCGCCAAATCGTAGAGCGGGTCCAGCGCCATTTTGCACGCGGCCATCGCGCGGTCCAGTTGCGTGACGTAACCGGAGAATTCTTGGCCGAGCGTCAGCGGAGTCGCATCTTGCAGATGCGTGCGACCGACCTTGACGATGCGCATCCACTCTTTGGACTTGCCCTCGAGCGCATCGCGCAATTGTTTCACAGCCGGAAGCATGCTCGACATCGCCTCAGCGGCGGCCATGTGCATCGCCGTCGGAAACGTGTCGTTGGAAGACTGCGACATGTTCACGTCATCGTTGGGATGAACGGGCTTCTTGCTCCCCATCTCACCGCCGGCAATCTCGATGGCGCGGTTGGAGATGACTTCGTTCACGTTCATGTTGGTCTGCGTGCCCGACCCCGTTTGCCACACGCGCAGTGGAAAATGCGCGTAAAGTTTACCCGCGATGACCTCGTCCGCCGCCGCCTCGATCAGCTTGGCCTTGGCATCATCGAGTTTGCCCAGGTCGCGGTTTACCAGCGCCGCGGCCTTCTTGAGCGTAGCCATCGCGCGAATCACCTGACGCGGCATCACGTCGCGCGGCGATTCGCCATCGCCGATATCGAAATGAATGAGCGAACGCGCCGATTGCGCGCCGTAATACTTGTCGCCGGGGACTTGGATCTGGCCCATGGAGTCGGACTCGGTGCGTGTCTTCACGCCCCTATCTTCTCGCTTGGGGGCCGGGTTCTGCCTCTATAAAGGTCGGAGTCGAGCCCTTATCCGTGCGGAACGAACCGCTGGACGAGTGGCAACAGAATGGAAACCAGCACGAGCCCAATCACCCAAAGAAACTTCTGGTCCATCGCGTTAAAGCGCTGATCCATCGCGGCGAAGCGCTGGTCCATTCGCGTTTCAATGGCAGCCAGCCGCAAATCGATCCCGTTCAGCCGGTCGCTGATCTGCTCGTAGGCCCCCTCAAGGCGGGCCATACGTATTTCCAAGGGTTGTGCCGCCACGTCTCTCCTCACAAGTACTCTATCACGCGTTCCCGGAAATGTCGCTAGGCGCAGCGGTCACAGATGCGCATTGCTATCCGTGCGGAACGAACCGCTGAACCAGCGGCAACAAAATGGAAATGAGCACCAGGCCTATCACCCAAAGAAATTTCTGATCGAGCCGCTTCTCTAACGAGATAAAACGCTCGTCGAAAGAGGCAAAGCGTAGGTCGACCGCGGCGAATCGTTCGTTCATCTGGGCCAGAAGCACATCGCGTGTCATGTCGATTTTTTGTTCAACTCCGGCCAGGCGCAGATCGATGCCGTTCAGCCGCTGGCTGACCTGCTCGTAGGCGCCTTCGAGATGCGCCATTCGGATTTCTAAGGGCTGTGCACTCAACGCGAGACGAACCGTTGGATCAGCGGCAACAGAATGGAAACAAGAACGAGCCCCATGACCCATAGAAATTTGCGATCCACGCTGTCCCGCAATGAATCGATTCGCCCAACCAGCATATCCCGCGTCGAGTCAATTCTGGCCTCAATGCCGGCCAAGCGCAAATCGATACCGTTCAGCCGCTGGCTGACCTGTTGGTAGGCGCCTTCGAGGTGCGCCATGCGTATTTCCAAGGGTTGTGCGCTCAAGACATATCTCTCCCGCACAGTCTATCACGCGTTCCGGCAATTTTCACTAGACCTCGTCACGGCCATCCCGCGTTACACGCTCTTGTATGTATGAAAAGTCTAAAACTGGCCCTGGCCTTGGCGCTCGCCGTCGGGGCGCCGCTCGCCGCTCTGGCGGACGGGAACACGGGCATGATCCGCGGTATCGTACGCGACTTTCAAGGGAAAGCGATCGCGGGCGCGTCGGTGTACTGGAGCAGCCCCGCGGGATTGGGCAAGACCACAACGGATCGCTTTGGGAGATTTCAGTTTTTTGGCGTTGTCGTGGGGTATACGAACGTAGCTTCCGCTGCCAGTGGATATACTCCACGATGCCGAAAAGGATGGGTATCCGCGAACCAAGGCGTGGATTTAGTCATCCAATTGGCTCCACAACGTTGGTTCGGCCCGGCTTGCACGCCATTTCCGTTCGCCGGCGCCGCCGATTTCTACAATACTATCTAGCGCTGAGATTTAAAGGCGGCGCGCGGCACAGTGACGCCTAGCTCGCGCGTTTCGGTCACTTCGAGGAGCGTTAGCGGAAAGCGCGGATCGTAGCCCTGTTTGCTGCAGCGGCCGCAGCTCATGGCCGCGCGTGGAAGCCGCCTGCGAAGAATTTCGAGCGCGCAATGTTCGCAGCGCAGAATATAGCGCTTCGCCGATTCGTTAAACGGCTTGACGTTCCCGAGATCGTGATAGATCGACGTTAGGCCGCACTCGGCCATCTTCTTTCGGAAATCCGCGCCGTGGCCCGTATCGCCGGTGCGGTCGTACAGCCAGGCATGAATCATTTCGTGCAAGAGCGTTTCGCGCAACGCCTCGGGGTGATCGCGAAAATGCTTGGCGGACAGTTCGATCAGCACGGGTTTGGTGCTGTAGGTAATGCGTCCGGCCGAGTTTGAAAAGCGCGCATTATACCGAATGCGGCAGACCGGCGTTTCGCCGTTGAAATAAAAGTTGTTCAACTCGGCGAAGAGCAACTGCAGCTCGGTTTCGGTCGGCACGAAGAGTTTGTTCGTCGTGCGTCCAACATTTTCTTGGTGATCGCCGCTCCCAAGCGCGGGTTACCGCCGCGCATCTATCTTCCTATCGTCATCGTCATTGCGGCGCTTTTTTTGGGCGCCATCGGATGGCTCGTAAGAGCCGGCTTCGGCACGGGCGGCTCGGTTTTCGGCGCCGGCACCGGCGCGAGCGGCCAAGCGACCACGACGGCGGCGACAGCCGGGCCGCCGGCAGTCAATGTCGAGGGCGGGCCGCCCGCCTCAGTGCGCATTCAGCTGCAACAGCTGCGCGATCGCATAGCGCACTCGCCGAAAGACGACGTCGCGCTGACGCAGCTGGGCGATCTCTATCTCGCGGTCAACAAATATAGCGACGCGATCCCGTACTACGTTCGGGCGTTGGCAGCTAATCCGCGTAACGTCGCGGCCCGCGAGGGCTTGAGCGAAGCGCGCGCCGGATTGAAAGAGGCGCAATAGTGCGTCTGTACATTTCATGCGACATGGAGGGCACGGCCGGCGTCTGCAGCTGGCTGCAGTGCGATCCCTCAAACACGCATGAATACCCGATCTACCGCCGCTACATGTCACAGGAAGTCCGCGCAGCCATCGACGGCGCGCGCAAAGCCGGCGCGGATGAAATCGTCGTAAACGACTCGCATTGGAACATGCGCAACGTTCTTTGGGACGAGCTGCCCGCGGACGTGCGCATGATCTCCGGCGGGCGCAAGCCTCTTTCGATGACGCAAGGGCTCGGCTCCGGCTTCGGCGGCGCGTTCTTCACGGGCTATCATGCCCGTGCCGGCGACAAAGACGGCGTCCTCGCGCACACGTACGACGACGAGACCATTTACAACGTGCGCGTGAATGGTGTGGCGTGCAGCGAAGCGTTGCTCAACGCGGCAATGGCAGGCTACTATGACATTCCGCTGCTACTCGTAACCGGCGATCGGGTCGTTGTCGAACACGTCCATGAGCATATGCCGTGGGTAAAAGGCGTGATCGTCAAAGACGGCATCGGCAACTACGCCACTAATTCCATGACGCCGCAAGCCGCGCAAGCGGCGATCCGCGACGCCGCAATGCAAGCCGTTCGCGATGCTTCCAAGGCCAAACCGTTTACATTCGAGCCGCCGCTGACGCTGGAGATCGACACGACGCGCGTCGAACAAGCCGACTTCATCGAACTCATGCCCGGCTATCAACGCACCGGCGGACGAACCGTGCGCTTCGAATCATCCGACTATCCTTCGATCTTCCGCGCCTTCGTCGCCGCGTTCCGCCTGGGCGGTGCCGCCAACACGCGCGCATGAAAATCTACGTTTCGGCCGATATGGAGGGCACCGCCGGCGTCAGTTCGTGGGATCAGGTGGATGCGCGCAACTATACGGTCGACTATTTCATCTATCAGAAAATCATGACGGCCGAGGTCTGCGCCGCGATTGCGGGGGCCGGCAAGGCCGGCGCGCGCGAATTTCTGATCAACGACTCGCACGGCCCAATGCGCAACCTGCTGCTCGACGAACTGCCTAAAGATGCGCGCGTCATTTTCGGAAATCGAAAACCGTATTCGATGGTCGAAGGCTTGGATCGAAGTTTTGACGGCATCTTCTTCACGGGTTATCACGGTGCGATTGGCGAGCGCAATGCCACGCTCTGCCACACATACACGCCGTCGGTTGTCTACGACGCGCGCCTCAACGGGATGCGCTGCAGCGAAGCCACACTCAACGCCGCCCTCGCCGGATATTACGGCGTTCCGGTGCTCCTGATCACCGGCGACCGCACCACTATAGAGACCGCGCAAGAACAAATGCCCTGGGTTACCGGGGTGATCGTCAAGGAGAGCATCGGCAACTACGCCGTCGATTCGCTGTCGCCGCAGGCGGCACAAGACGCCATTCGCGACGGTGCCGCCCAAGCGCTACGCTCGATTAAAAACGCGCGGCCATTCGTGATGGAGCCGCCGATCGTGTTAGAGATAGAACTTGCGAAGGTGGAACAAGCCGACTGGGTCGCGCTCATTCCTCAATTTGAGCGAACGGCACCGCGCACCGTGCGGTTTACAAGCGACGACTACCCCACGGTGTTTAAAGCGTTTGTTGCCGCGTTTCGAATGGGCGCCGTTGCGGACGGGAGAGCCTAAAACTTCAGGCTTGAGGCCCCAGTCGCGCTGGAAAGACGAGATCGTTTTCGTTCGCATAGGCCCGCGCGCGTGAAAGAATCTCTTCATCGAAACCAAGGACTTCGATACCGAGGATGTTTCCGCTCGAGTCAACGTCAGCGGCTACCGTCCCTTCCTCCCAAACCTCAACCGTTTCGGCGACCTCGCCATTCGAGTAGGTGATGTAACCCGCGCCGGCTTCGTCGTCAATCCGGACATCGATCGGATGCATCATCACATTCTCCCTATTTGCGCCAGTCTGCGAAGGCGGCGCTCTTCACCGTCCCATCGGAGCTGACCGTTACGCGAATACGATAACCGGAAACGGGACCCTGGCCGTAAAAGGTTTTCGCACCATTGCGCCCTTCAACCACCGCTGCGGGCCAAGCGGCGACGACGGCGGCATCGGACTCCGGAATGCGGCGGCGGCGCATCTGTTCGATCGCGTACTTGCTGAATCGCACGCATATGTATCACGACGAGTCCGCATTTTAGCAAGGAGCTACGAATGGGCCGCCGTTTTCGGCGCGCCGAGTGCTGCGGCAATATCGATAACGTCGGCTTCGTCGAGCGAGAGCTGTCCCATCGCGCCTTCATAGATCGCGATGGTCTCCTCGCTCTTGCTGCTCGCGGCGCGCTCTTCGCGCAGACGTTTGATCTCCTCGGTAACCCGCTGAGCGAGCTCGTCGGAGATATCGACGCCTTGCTTCGACAACTCAGCAGCGTGTTTGCGCAGCGTATCTTTCACGAGCGCCACGCCCGAGTGTTTGCCGAATATCCACGAGATCTCGCCGCCGACGAGTTTGGCCGGCACGGCCTCGTACATGCGGCGGTCGATCAGCATCGCTTGCGTGTGGATGCCCGACTCGTGCGCAAATACTTTCGATCCGACAATGGGCTCGTGCTGCTGCATCGGCACGCCGCTCATGCGCTCCATGAATCGCGCCAAATCCCGCAGCTTGTCGTATTTAAAACCTGGGATCTCAATGCCGTACAGAACGTTGAGCGCCGTTACGAACTCGTGCAGCTTCACGTTGCCCGCACGCTCGCCGTAGCCGTTGGCCGTTACCGAGACGACTTTAAAGCCGCACGACACCGCCGTTATCGCGTTGATCGTTCCGAGCCCGTAGTCGTTATGAAAGTGGCAGACCATCGGCAAGCCTTTCGGCATTGCGTCGACGATGCGCGTGCAGTACCAGCGCGCGGCTTCCGGCGTTAGGCAACCCACGGTGTCCGGCCATGCAGGGCGATCGCCGCCGGCTTCGAGGCTGCGCTTGAAATAGCGGATAAAATACTCGACGTCGCCGCGGCTGCCGTCTTCCGCGCCGAACTCGATGCTCGTCACCCCGCGGCTCTTAGCGTAGCGAATCGCGTCGCACTGCAGCTTGATGTTCGCTTCGCGGTAGAACTCGAGCGGCAAGCCCAACCATTCGCGTTCGTCGCGGCCTTCCAATTTCAGCAGCGTTTTCCCGATTTTGTACTTCAAATGCAAATCGCTGCCGCTCGTAAAGATGAAGAACGTCACCTCTGACGGCGACACGCCTACGTCTTCCAGCGTCTTGGCAGTCACATCGATGTCTTTGGGATTGCTGCGGCACATGACGACGATCTCGACATTGCCGAGCTCGCCGCGCCGTTTCGACTCCATCACCAGCTGCAGCGTCTTACGATCGCCCGCGGACGCCGCCGGAAAGCCCACGCTCATGATGTGCACGCCGATATCGGCAAGGTGTTTGGCAATCTCGCGTTTTTGTTCGGGTGTGTAACAGACGCCCGGCATCTGCTCGCCGTCGCGCAGCGTTTCGTCGTAGATGCGAAGCTCGGACGGATCCGGGAACGTCAACCCTTTGGTGAACTCACGCGGATCGCGAATCAGCTGCTCGATCGGCTCCTTCAGTTCCACGCTCAAAGATTCTCGTCGCGCGGAAGAAGCCCCGCGTCCGCCGCCGCGCTGGACTGCGCGCGCCTGGTGTAGACGCGAAGTTCGGAGATATCCCGCGGGAAGAGCAGTTCGAGCGTCCAGTCAAACGCGACGCGCAGCTTGCGGTCCAGCCCAGGCAGGCGCGCCAGATAATACGTCCGCCACAAGAACCAAGCCAGGAACCCCGTCAGCACCCGGTTGCCCGGCAGTTGCGCCACCGCTTTGCGCGCACCGAGCGACGCCATCATGCCGAGCGACGTATATCGAAACGGGCGCGTCTGACCTCCGCGCATCGTTGCAACCAAATTATCCGCAAGCAGCGGCGCTTCGCGAATCGCGTGCTGCGCCGTCGGTGGAAAATATTTGCCCGTACCATCCGGAATACCCGCGCAATCGCCGCAAGCCCAAATACCGGGAAAGCCCGGGACGCTCATATCGGCGGCTGCCAGAATCGCTCCGTTTTTCGCATGCGGTAAGGATTCGCTGCCCGTCAGCAAGCGCGGCTGAATGCCGGCACTCCAAACGATCGTATGGGTTTCGATCCGCTTGCCGCTCGCGAGCTCGATGCCCTCGTCGTCGGCTGAGCGCACGCCGTCGCCGGTCAGCACTTCGACCCCGCGTCCGCGCAAGAATTTCTCCGCGTACGATCCCATGCGCACCGGTAAACCCGGCAGTAAGGTCGCGCCGCCTTCGATTAGGACTATCCGCACGTCACCGGGGCGCACGCGCGGATAAAATCGTCCGACGCTGTGAAACAGTTCGACCATCTCGCCGGCGGTTTCAACGCCCGTGAATCCTCCGCCGACCACCACCAGCGTTAGCAGTTTCTTGCGTTCGGCCTCCGGCGCGTCGTCGGCCAGTTCGAGCAGCCACATGAATCTGTTGCGCAGGATTGCGGCATCTTCTAACGTCTTCAACGCGAAGACGCGCTCGGCGACGCCCGGCAAGCCGAATGTCGACGTCGATGCGCCCGTAGTAATGACTAGCTGGTCGTAGCGCAAACGTTCGGCAATTCCCGTCAGCGTATGCGTATAGGTAATCTCACGCGAGTTCAAATCCAGGGCGGTAACGTCGGCGAGAATAAAATGCGTGCGCCTCAGCTGCGCGCGGATCGGCGTGACGATGTGGCGCGTGTCCAGCGCGCCCGAGCTTACTTCGGGCAGCATCGGCGTAAAGAGCGAAAAATTCTCGCGGCTGATCAACGTCACTTCGGCTTCGCCCGGGCGCAGCGTGCGCTCCAAACGCTGTGCGACGCCAATCGCAGCGAAGCCGCCGCCCAAAATAACGATGCGCGTCACGCGTATGCCTTCGTTACCAAAACAAGGGGGCCCCGGTAAGGGCTTTATGCTGCGGTTTCAGAAGGACGCCACGTGAACGACGACCAGAAAAAACCGCCGAAGAATCCGTGGGCGTCGGGCTTCAACGCCGAGCGGCCGGAAAATCGCGCGTACGACGTTCACGAGGCCGGCTACGTACCGCCGGACGCGAAGAAAGAGCGCGCGAAAAAAACCGCCGAGGGATTGGGCGCAGCGGGGTTAGGGCTCGGCGCGATACTCCTGAAATTCAAATCACTGCTGTTCGTGATTTTCGAATTCAAGTGGCTTTTATACGGCCTAAAGTTCGGCGGCGCGATGTTTCTGTCGCTATGGTTCTATGCGCTGTTTTGGGGTTGGAAGTTCGCGCTTGTCTTCGTGCTGATGATTCTCGCACACGAGCTCGGTCACTATTTTACGATCCGGAACTATGGCTTGCCGGCCCGCTGGCCGATGTTCGTTCCGTTCATCGGCGCTTATACCGTCGGCGGCGTTCCGGAGTCGCTCGAGCACGACGCGTACATCGCGCTTGCGGGGCCACTAACCGGACTCGGCGTGGCTATTATCTGTTATGTATTTGCATTGGAAGCGCACTCGGCGTTTTGGTACATGGCCGCTTACCTTGGCGCGTTTGTCAACTTGTTCAACATGATTCCGACGCCGCCGTTCGACGGCGGCCGCATCGCCGGCGCACTCTCTCCGTCGCTCTGGGTCGGCGGCTTCGTCGTATTCCTGGGGCTAGCGCTGGGGCTGCATCTCCCGCTCTTCTTGGTCTTGCTCTTCGCCATAATGGCACTGCCGGGAGCGATTGCCGGCTGGCGCGGACATAAAGATCCACGTTTTGCTACCATGACGAATCCCGCGCGCGTGCGCGTTGCGCTCTGGTACCTCTTCACGCTCTTTGCGCTCTTCTACTTGATGACCATGACCGTGCACACCGGGGGAATGCAGCCGGCAGCATACCGGTGATTCGCGGCGCGTTACTCGCCGCAGCCGCGCTGGCGGTCGCGGCCGCGTTCACGATCGCCCGCCCGCATCATCCGGCGGGCCCTTCGCTGCGCGATTTCGAGGCGTACTACGCGGCCGGCGCCACCTGGCTGCGCGGTGGCGATCCTTACAGCACAGCAATCTGGCAGAACGAACGGAATCTTCCGGGCGTTCTCGCGCAGCGCTACGAGGTTCTGCCGTTCGTAGGGCCGCCCGCGACGCTGCCGCTGTTTGCCGCCTTCGCCCGCTTTCCGTACGCCGCTGCGGCCAACGGGTGGCGCGCGCTGCTCTTCGCATCGTTGCTGGCGACGCTTTGGCTGGCCGCACCGCTTGCCAATCTGCGCCGTTCGCCGTTGACACTCTTCGCATTGGCGATCGCCGCGCTGGGCTTTGGGCCGGTAACGAGCGCGCTGGCGCTTGGACAGATCGTCTTGCCGGTCGCCCTAGCGATCCTCGCCGCATTCACCGCGAGCGGATTCACCGGCAAAGCCCTTTTCGCCGCAATCGCTTGCGCGCAACCAAACCTCGCGCTTTCGCTCGCGGCCGGGCTGCGCGATCGAAGGAACGCGATTCCAATTATTGCCGGTGCGATCGCATTCGCGATCGTGAGCCTTGGCGTGGTTCGCGTTCCGGGAATCGTGAACTATCTTCGGGCCCTGCAAGAACACGGATATACCGAACGGTTTTCGGCAATCCAGCTCACGCCAACGGCGATCGTTTACGGATTGGGAGCGAACGAATACACCGCCGCGCTGGCCGGGCTCCTCGTCGCGGTAGCCGGCCTTATCGCGTGGTTTTGGTGCGCGCGCTTCTTGCCGGATCGGCTGATGCTTTTCTGCGCGACGTGCGCACTCGTGCCGTTCGTGGCCCCATTCTTTCACCAACACGATCTCGCGATCGTGTTGGTTCCGGCCGTCGTGCTCGTTCTGCGTGCATCGCCGGCGGTGCTGCCCATCGCTCTGACCGGCGCAGTACTTTGCGCCACAAATTGGCTCGGGCTGGCGCAAAGGTCCGACGCGGTCGCTCAAACGGTCTTGCTCGTTGCGGCGTTCGCCTTGGCACTGCTTGCGATGCGCGCGGAGGTCACAAAGCGCACGCTGGAAGCGGCAGCCGTGACACTCGTGCTGATCGTCACCGGCGGACTTGCTGCACACGCTCACCCGATGCCGGTTTGGCCCGACGCGATGGCGCCGCTCGGATCGAGCGCGCATTTTACAAACATCGCAACGGTTTGGCACGCCGAACAAGTGGCAACGGGGCTTTTCGCGCGCGACACGATGTGGGCGGTTCTCCGGTGCGCCTCCCTAGCCGGCTGCGGCCTATTAGTTTACGCCGCGATTATTCATTCGAGATCGCCTGCGGATTCCAGAACATCATCTCCGGGCCCGGATTGATGTTGCTGAAGTCGTCATTGAAGGTGACGTGGTCGGTGCGCTGGCTCAAGACGATGAACGGTACGTCGCGTGCGAGCAGCTCTTGCACGAGAATGTAGTCGGCCCGGCGGCGCGCCGGTTCGTAGTGGAGCAGCGCATCCTCCAGCGCGCGATCCAGTTCGCGGTTGCAGTAGGCCATATAGTTTTGACCCAGCGGCGAGATGCGCGTGCACGCGATGAGGTTGGTCAAATCAGGGTCGGGTGCGATCGTCCACGCGAACGAGGCGAGATCATAGTGCCGCGTCGCCGCGATTCCGCCGGCTGCATATGAAGCGAACATCTTGTCCGTCTGATAGCGCGTGTAATCCAGCCCCACCCCGATCGATTTGAACCACTGCTGTATCAGCAGCACGCGCGCGTCGAGCCCCGGATTGCCGGTGGTGCCGGCAAAGTCGAACCGCAGCGTGGCACCGTTACGGTGCCGCAGTCCGTCCGATCCGAGCTTCCATCCGTCGCGCTCTAGCTGTGCGCGCGCCGCGGCGAGATCGAACGAATAGCATGAGGCCTGCGGGTCGTATGCCCAACTCAAATGTGAAATCGGCGTGCACGCCAGATAGCCGGCGCCGTGATCGACCTTCTGCCACAGCAGGCGAACGTCGATCGCGCGCACCAGCGCCTCGCGCACTTGCGGATCCGCCAGCATCGGATTCTTCAAATTGAAGTCAATATGGCCATACGTCGTGACGTCGTGCGCGATCGTGCGCGTTCCTGCGGTACGCTGCACGGATTGATACTGGAACGTCGGCACGCGAACGTACGCATCGATAGAGTGAGTCTGCAATGCGACAAAGACCGTGTTCGCGTCGGTAATGACCTTAAAAACAACGCGCTTGAGTTTCGGCGGCCCGCCCCACCACTTCGGAAACGCTTCCATCACGACGTCGGTCCCGCGCGCCCAGCGTACGTACTTAAACGGCCCCAAGCCAACCGGCAGAGAATTGTAAGGCGCGCGGTTGACGTCGACGCCTTGGAGTAAATGCTTCGGCAAAATCGCCGGGTTGCCGACGGGCGTAAAATAGTGATTTACAAACGCCGCATACGGCTTTTTCAGCCGGAAGATCACCGTGTACGCGTCGGGTGTGTCGACCCGCGTGATCAGATCCCAACCCTCGCGCGTCAGTACATTGGTATGCGGGTCGAGAATCGTCTTCACGGTAAACGCCACGTCGGCCGACGTAAACGGCTGGCCGTCATGCCAGAGCACGCCATGGCGCAACCTGAACGTCAGCGATTTTCCGTCGGCCGAGATCAACCCGTTGGCTTTGGTCGGCACTTGCAAGCACAGCGACGGTATCGCGTGACCCTTGTCGTCGAACAAGAAAAAATAACCCATCGTGAACGACGACAGATCGTTCACCAGCGTTTCGGTGGAAAGCAGCGGATTGAGATTATCGATGTCCTCGCCGTCGGCCCAGCGGAACGTTCCGGGAATCGTCCAGGCGTGCCGGCGATGCGCCCCGGCATTTTGGGAGGCGTTATTTCCGGCGCAAGAAACGAGTGCGGCGCCCAAAAAGAGCGCCGCGCAAACCCGGACGAACACGCCTAGATGTCGACGTTCATGAAGTCGTCAAATTGCGAAACGCCGTTCGGCCGGAAGTTATGGAGATCGCGGTTAACGACGTAGATATCTTCGCGAGCGTTTATGACTATTGTCGGCACATCTGAAGCGAGCTGCTCCATCATGATCGCGTCATCCTTGTTGCGTCCGGCCTGATCGTATTGCGAATAGAGGTCGAGCATCGCCCGGTTCGCTTTTGGGTTGCACCAGTGCAGATCGTTTTGGCCCGCCGGCGGCACCGAGTTGCAGCCATAGATCGTCGAAAAGTCGCCCACCGGATCCAGTCCCCAGGCGAAACCAACGATATCAAATTTGCTCCCGTTTATGATTCCGCCGGATTGCATCGGCTCGAACAACAGCGGCGCCGGATAGTGCTTGACGAGGAACGACACGCCGATCTGTTTCCACCAACTGCGGATCATCTCGATCTGTAGATCCGTATCGGGCGTTCCGGTTGCGGTTACGTATTCAAGGTTACTGAGTTTGACACCGTTCTTTGCACGAATTCCGTCCGGTCCCCGTACCCAGCCGTTTTTATCCAGCAGCGCATTTGCTTGCGCGATGTCGAAAGGCGTCATTTTGATGTTCGGATCGTAATACGGCGCAGTGTGCGGCGCCGGCTCTTCTTGGAGATAGCCGACGTTGTGCGCGATCTTGTGCCAGATCGTGGCCCGATCGAGCGCAAGACGCAGCGCCTGCCGGACTACCGGATCGCTCACTCTTGGCCGTGTGAGATTAAAATCTAAATGGTTAAAGTTATAGCTCGGCTGCCGGACAATCGTGAACCCGGGTATCGCCTTAGCTCGCGCTAAGTAGTTACCGGGCACGGGATACCACAGATCGAGGCTCTTGGCTTGCAGCTCGGCCAGGATCGTGTTGCGATCTTGAATAATGTCGAAGACGACTCTCTGTAGTCTGGGTACTCCCCTGAAATACAGTGGATTCGGCACCATCACCACTCGCGATGCGCGATCCCAACGCTGGTATTTAAACGGTCCTATCCCGATAGGCAGGGCGTTGTATGAAACCTGATTGATGTTGGGATATTGCGCCAGTAAATGCGCAGGAAGGACGCACGGATTGCCGGCCGCACTCGAAAAGAACGTTTCAACAAAGGGCGAGTACGGCTTGCTGAGGTGGTACACGACGGTGTACTTATTGGGCTCATCGATCTTGGCAATATGATCCCAGCCGAGGCGACTGACTTCGTTATTAGCCGGATTGAGCACCGTGCGCGTAGAGAACACGACGTCGTCCGCATTGAACGGCGCGCCGTCGGACCACTTTACTCCTTTCCGAAGGTGATAGGTGATCGTTAGGCCGTCTTTGCTGACGCCGCCATTTTGCTTCGTCGGGACTTCGGTCGCCAGTTCGGGAATCGCGTTGTTATGCTGGTCCCACTTTATCAGCCAAGCCATGGTCAACGAAGACATGAGACCGAGGGTAGTCTGCTGCGCGAGGTGAGGGTTGAGTGACGAAACGTCTTCGCCGGTCGCATAACGCAGCACGTGGGGCTGCGTAAACGAGTTTACCCGGTTCGTTACCGGGCCGCTAACCGTTTCCGCGGCGCCATTGCCTGGGATCGCGGTCGCACCGGTTCCGCTAGTCGTGTTCGTCTGCGTGCATCCGGCTAAAACAAAAACCGCGGCAAGCGTGGCGGCAAAAATGCGTTTCATCCAGGCTCCTCTCTCATCTCTTCGGGATCGAGTCCGTGCTCGAGGCAGAACTCGCGGTACGCCAGCGGCGATATCTCGGACGGTTTGATCTCGCTGCGTCCCCCCCAGAAGACATTCGTATACCCGAAGTCTATGCCGGCTTCCCGCAAGTGGGCGTCGATGGCCGCTTTATGCGCGAGCACGACCTCCTTATCCAAGCCGTGCGCAACCGCCATGACGTTGACGTGGTGAAATTCCTCGCCGCCCTCGCGCCAATACGCGTGCGTGACGATGTGATGCCGCCCGACTTCGCGGCCTGCCGCGAGCTCGCGGCCCGCCGGAATGGCCCAATGAAAGAGCGCGTTATAACGCGTGACGCGCTCGTCGCCCGCGGTCTTTTTTACGTGCTCGAGAAACGTCGAGAATCTCCCGATGACGCCGCGCGTATTCAAACGTTGGGCGACTTCGTAGAATTCGTCGAGACTGACACCCGCTTCCGCCGCGCGCGGGTCCCAGAGCTCGCGCCCGATCTCTTCCGGCTTGAATTCGCGTTTGAGCGCCGTTAGAACTCGCCATTCGAGATCGTCGAGCGACACGATGCTTGTATCGATCGGTTCGGCCGGAACCTCCGCGCGGCTGCCGATCTCAATGCCGCGCCGGCGAATATGCCCAACACCGAGCGCGAACAATTTCTTCGCGGGCATCAGCCGGAAATGCTCGGCGCCGACTTGCGCGCGCAAGAACTCGGCATGTTTGCTCAGCGAATATCCTTGTGGAACTTTTAGCGTCGTCCACAGACGATACGCCGCGCCGGGCGTCGCCGGATCGGCCGTGCGGATCACAACGTGACCCGAGAACGGATCCTCGCGGAACATGTACTCGAAAGCCGCATCGAGTTTCTCGGCCGGAACGCGCCACGCGACGAGCGCGCCTTGCGCGAGGCTGGTCGCGAGCAACGTCTGGCGGACACGGCGGATAGTTCCCGCGCGCAGCATCTCCGTCACGCGTTCGAGAACGGTCTCGACGGGAACGCCGCTGCGCGCCGCTATCTTTCCAAACGGATCGCTTTGAAATCCCGCGAGCCGGTCTTCGGAGACTGCAAGAATCTGCGCATTGATCGGATCGCTAACGGCCGCGGAGGCCGGCATCATGCAAACCTAAGGCGCCGACACACCCAACGTATTTTCGCCAAGCGCGAAGAGATACGCCTGTTCGGCTTGCCGCAGCAGGTAGACGGCGTTGAGTTCGTCGGTTTCGGCTGTCGTCAACCCCACTTGGGCGTTCAGTAGCAGCGGAAGCGTCGTCACGCCGGCGCGATACTGCGCTTGGGTTGCGCGCAAAATTTCTTGCGCTTTGGAGAGTTCCGCCTGGGACTGTCCGACGGCGGCTTGCGCCGAGACCAGCCCGATCAACGCTTGGCGCACGGTTAATTCGACGCCTAATTTGGATTCATCGAGCTGGCTGTTTGCGATATCGGCCTGCGTTTGCGCTTGTGCGATTTGCACGCGCGTCACGCCCTGATCGAAGATTGGGAGGCTCAGCGTTACGCCCGTGTTGCCACCGCTGCGGAAATCCGTTCCCGTCGCGGTGGTAGAGTTCGTGCCATACGTCGCACTGCCCGTAAGCGTCGGGAAAAGTCCCGCGCGTTGCGCGCGGACATTGTACGCCGCCGCCTGCGCCGTATACTGGGCGGCTAAGAAATCGGGCCGTTCCAAGAACGCTCGCGCAACGGCCTTGTCGTAATCGAGCAACTGCGAAGGCAACAGCGACGCCGCCGGATTCGACGGCGTGTCGTCTATGGGTGCGACCAGCGTGCTGGCATCGAGCCCTAACTGGTTTGCGAATGCGGCCAAAGCCGACAATTCATTGCCTTGGGCTCTGACCAGCGCCACGCGCGCTTGCGCGGTGGGAAGCTGCGCCGTGGCGAGATCGACCCGCGACGCCGTGCCCGCGCGTAGCTGTGCCGTTACCAAACTCTCTTGCACTTCATTCTGGTGCACGACTTGCACGGCGAGCTGCGTCGCAGCTTGCGCCTGCAGCGCGTTGTAATAGGCTTGCGCGACGTCGAAGGCCACCGTCTGCAGCGAGCGCTCGTACGTGCCCGCGCCCGCCAATTGGTTCGACCGCGCTTGACGGATCTGGCCGATGACTTTTCCACCGTCTAGAATAAACTGCCTGAGCGTTCCGTTGAGGCCTTCATTGGTGAAGCCGCCGCCGACCGCACCCGTGTTGCCGCCACGCCCTCCGAAAGAGCGTGTAACGCTGGCCGTCCCGGCGATATTCGGATAGAGTCCCGTGCGCGCGAGGTCGACGGAAAGCTGCGTCAGCCGGTAATCGGAGCGCGCTACCGCCATGACGGGCGAGCGCGCCGCCGCGATCGCGATCGCCTGCAGAAGTGAAATGGAAACCGGAACGCCGGCCTCCTGGCGCTGCACGGCGACGCCCGGCGCCGGCGTGCCGTAGGCGGGATACGGCATCGGTACGGCCGGCGGAGTCGACGCGGGAATGGGTGTCGGCGTCGCGAGGACGACGGCCGCTAGGATAATCGCATGCATCGCTTACTGCGTCCGCTTACGGCTATGTTGGCCTGACGGCGGCCCCTTGGCGCCCGAGGCGCCCGCTCCCGCCGCGCCCTGATTTGCAGGTCCGTACGCGACCAAACTGCCGTCTTGCAGCGCATCGGGCCGCGTCGTAATCACTACGGTCCCGGCGTTCACGAGCGGGCTGCGCACTTCGCTCAAGGTATCCGTCTGCAAGCCGACTTGCACGGGAACTTCTTTTGCTTTCTTGTCCGCGCCGACGACGAAAACCGCCGTGCCGCGATCGGATTGCGCAACCGCTTGGCGCGGCACGACGATCGCATTGTCGTGCCGGGCTTGCTGAACCGTTACGCTGACTAGCATTCCGCCGCGCAGCACGTCACCGGGATTGGGTTGGCTTACGCGGGCCTGATATGAAAGCGTTCCCTGCGTCGGCACGGCATTGACCGCGCTGACGCGCGCGCTGAAACGCTGCCCCGTGGTGGTCGCCGTGAACGTG
This sequence comes from Vulcanimicrobiota bacterium, assembly GCA_013036315.1. Classification (GTDB taxonomy): domain Bacteria; phylum Vulcanimicrobiota; class Vulcanimicrobiia; order Vulcanimicrobiales; family Vulcanimicrobiaceae; genus Rubrimentiphilum. Next base: position 18,295 of record JAAXMC010000122.1, on the reverse strand, counting down.
ACCGGCGTGCCGGCATGAACGTATTGCAAATCTTCATCGGGAACGTTGATGTTGATCCAGACGGTGTCGAGTTTATCGACGCGCAACACGGGATTGCCCGGGCTGGCCATCGCGCCGGGATCCATCAAGCGCGCCGTAATCACGCCGTCAAATGGCGAATACAGCGCGGTTTGGCCGATTTCCGTTTGCAGAGTATTCGCCTGCGCCTGCGCGGATTGCACCGCGGCGCGATCGGCAGTCGCGTTAGAACTCGAGACCTGCGTCGATTTTTGATTGGCAATCGCGGAAGAGTATTGCGTCTGCGCCGCGATGTACTGCGAACGAGCCTGCACTAATTGCGATTGCGAAACGTAACCTTGCTTGAACAGTTGCTCATCTTGGTTATAGCTCAGCTGCGCGTTATCGAGCGCGGCTTTGGCCGAACGGACGGCATCCGACGTTTGCGAAGATACGATCGGCACGTTCAGCGCCGACGATTGCGCGCGCGCCGCAGCTTGCGCGATCAGCGCTTCGTCCTGCGCGAGCTGCGCCTGCAACGTCGAAGCGTCGATCCTGGCCAGCAACTGACCTGCGCTCACGCGATCGCCCACGTTCACATACAGCGAGCTGATCGGTCCCGATTGCTGAAACGAGAGCGTAGACTCTTCGAGCGGCGAGACTTGGCCGTCCAAAGTGAGATAGGTCGCGATCGTGCGGCGCTGCGCTTGCGAGACGTCGACGTCGAGGGCCGCCGGACCGTGTTTTTGCTGGCCGCCCCCGCCGCAACCGGCGAGCGCGAGCGCAATAGCGAAAATTGTGATGCTTTTTGCTTTCATTCTTCTTTTTATACGGCGATCGTAGTTATTTGATTCAAGTACTACCCGGTGAACCTTAAAACCGTCTGTTCTTCCTATCGATTCACGAGCCAGCGAGCCGTTTGCCGCCCGAGCGATTAACCATGCCCAAAAGCGAAGGGCGGCAATCGGCGAGCGCGGCCGAGGCGAGCTGGGTGCGGGGCGAGCGATTAACCATAAAAAAAAGCGAGCCCCGCATCCAGTTCGCCGAGGACCGGGGAGCCTGAGCCCGAGCCGTGAAAACCCATCTGCCCATGCCCCCGAAACTCGAGGTCGGCCGCACATATAGCAGGCAGAGCCGCGTCGAAGAGTGGATGACCGCCGAAAAGGCCGGAAATAAGGGCGTTGACGCCCTCGCGACGCCCGTGCTCGTCCAGCTGATTGAAGATGCGGCGATGGCCTGCGTCGCCCCCACGCTCGCTGAAAACCAGGTCACCCTGGCCACCAGCATCGATTTGGAGCACAAACGGCCGGTCCCGGTGGGCTTCATCCTCCGGACCGAGGTCGAGGTCGTGCTGGTGGACGGCCCCCGCATCAATTTTGCGGTCCAGGTGTTCGACGAACAGGAGTCCGTGGCCGAGGGGACCCATGAGCGCTATGTGATGGATCGCTCAAAATTTCGCTCAAAGCTTGAAGATAAGCTCACTTAACGCTACCTTTATAAACGAAAGGGAACCGGCCAGGGCCCCCCGGCAAGCCTGACCTCGCTTATACTGAAGGGGGGGCAACCCGATTCCCGAAACGATTAACGCGATTAGCTTTGCTTGCTCTTGGGTATCCCTGCGACGAAACCCACGCTTGGTTCGTCTGTAGGAAAAGCGCCGAAATAGCGCCTCATGCCCAGGCAATCCGAGCTCCTCATTCTAGCTAGGAGGAAAAACTTGAAACGACTGAGCACCGGAGTCCTCGCCGCGCTGTTAACAGCGGGCTTGGGACTTAGCGCGGTTGCAGCTCCGTCGCAGCCTGGATCACATGGAAACCTAGGAACCAATGTGGTCGCACAGGCTAGCCCGGCTCCGCCGCCGATGAACTTCGGTTCCCCGCCGTCCGGACAAATTCCGATCCTTTATAACGACCACCACGTATACGCGAAACCGGACGAGCTCAAACAGGGCCGCGTCCTGGCGGCGCTCGTACGCGGGGGTACCATCCTCATTCCATTACGTTCGATGTTCGAGCAAATGGGCGCGACGGTCGCTTACGATCCCGCGTCAAAGACGGTTGACGTCACAAAGCCCGGCTCCGACGTAAAAGTGACGGTTGGTAAACCCGAGGTCGTGATCAATGGCGAAACTCGTCCGTTGGACGTGCCGCCCGAAATATACCAGGGCCACGTGGTTGTACCGGTTCGCGTCATATCGGAAGGTATGGGCGCGTACGTGCAATGGGTTCCGGACAAACGTCTGGTTGTAGTCCGCTACATACCGCCGACGCCGCCTCCGCCGCCCGTCACTCCGGCCCCGTCACCCGTGCCGGTGGTAACACCTTCACCGGTGCCGGCCCCGTACCAAGACCACTTCATCGCCGGCGACTATATCGTTTCGCCGAAGGTGTACAACGAGTTCAGCCCGGGCAACACCGGCACGAACACGAATGGTGGTTTCTCGTATCGCATTCATGGTGCGTGGGAGTTCAATCTCATCAACCTGCCGTGGATGATCGAGGGCGACTATCGGCAATTCAACTATCCGCACAATCAAGGAGTCGCAACGACGCCTTCGAACGCCGGCCAACTCTGTAACGGCGTCGGCGGACGCGCATCCGAAGGCGATCAAGGCTGCGTAACCGCGATCGGCGGACAATACGGAACTTTCGTACCAGCGTTCATCGCTCGCCAATATGAAGGCGATGCGCGTTTGGGACTCAAGGTTCTGGATCCGCGCATCTACATTGGCGTCGGTTACCTGTGGCAATCCGGTAATTACGGATATCCCAAACTCGGTAACTTTGGCGTCGGCGTAGAGAAACTACCTGACCTGAACACGGGCTTCACCTGGTACGGCAGCGCGTACTACTATCCGAACGTGCAAGGCACCGGAACCGGCTGTCTCGCGCTCGGATGCATACCGCCCGGCGTACCGTTCACGCTCGCGTACAACGTCTACCGCTGGGATATCGGCGGCGCGTTTACGTTCGGTCCCAACGTTCCGGTTTATATCGAGCTCGGCTTCCTCGGAAGCAACGGCAAGAATAAACAGAACGCTCCGTCGGACTACAGCTACAGCGGTATATACGGCGGGTTAGGTCTGAAGTTCTAATCTCGCAAGAGAACTAGACGCAAAACAGCCCCGGTTCGCCGGGGCTGTTTTCTTTATACGCATAGGCACGCGGACAGGGGCCGTCAGGGAATGTGCGATTTTTTCGAGCTCGACAGGATGTCGACTTCAAAACTTTGTTTTCTCGAAAAAACGCTCAAACAGCAAAATTACATGGAGGTAATTTTGCGAGTGGTTTCCTGGCGGCCCCTGTCCGCGTACCTATGGCGCTAATGATGCTTAGCAACCAACGGCGTTCGTGTCGGGACCGGCGATGGCGTTGTCGACGGATGTGTTGATGGTAACGGCGTCGGCGTAAGCAATCCCGTTGGTAACGCGCTCGGTGCTGTCGTTGGAACGATCGTCGGCGCTATCGACGGGATTGGCGCCGGTGACGGCGTCGGCGGAACCGGCGTGTAGCACGGAACGGGAAGCTGTTCGACCGATGGCTGTCCCGGCCCGACTGTCGGCGTCGGCGACGGAACCGGAGTCGGCGTCGGACTCGGAGTTGGCGCGGCGCGGCGGCGGCCGCCGGGCGCTGGAGATTCAGCCGGCGCTTCCGATGGACACGGCGCGGGTTCCAAAAAATAGTGCTCGACGAAACCGACCATGTCTTTTTTCACGAGCTTGCCGAAATAGCTGCCCGGCCAGCGTGCCGCAATGATGTGCAGATACTGCCACGCTTTGACTTGCCCGGGCTGAGTCCAGATTTTCCGGTACATGGCATAGGCCAGAAAATACGAGCGCGGCAACTGCGGATCTTTCGGATAGCGGTTATACCAGTCTCGCAGCGCGTCTTCCGCAAAATTGACCTGAGAAATGATATGTGAATCGGTGGTGTATGCGCCCGCCCGAATAGATTCGTCGCGAAACGTGTTGTCGACCCCGAGATAGCTCAGCTTGAGGCGACCGAAATACTCGTCGCCGGGCGCCGAGACCCTCATCATGTCGAGCTGGTGCTGCCGAAATCTCGAAACCGCCGGCGGCTTCGGCCTTCTGGGGGCCGGTTTCGACGGCGGCTTCGATGTTGGTGCCGCTGCTACGGAACCAAGAACGCATGCTGCCGTTACGGCAGCCATAATCGATCGTGTGGTGGAGCGAATCTTCATCACCCCGGGGCAGTTCGCTTACTTCAGGGCGCTTCCCACCTCACTCTGCGCGACGGTGCAGTATGGCGAAGTGCGGTAGCGGCTGACGAGCCAGTGCAGCGCGCTGACTGCCTTGACGTGCCCGTCGGCGGAATGAATGCGCGCGTACAGATGCGTGAGTTGGTAAACGCTGCGAGCCAGCCACGGGTCGGCCGGGTATTTGGATTCCCAATCGCGGATTGCGTTTTCAACGAAAAGGGCCGTGCCCATAACGTCCGCTCCGCGATCGGGCGAGTACGTCAACCGCTGGTCGAGATCGCGCAGCTGGTTGCGAATGCCGAGTATGCTCATCTTCAAACGGCCGAAATATTCGTCCGCCGGCGCAACGCGCGAAGCAAATCTTATGGAAGCAACGTGGGTCGCCGAAAATGCCGGCTGCGGCGCGGCAAAAGCCAACACCGGTAGAGCTGTAAAGATAACGAGTAAGCGATGTAAGCGCATGGCGCCGCTCCTTTTCTCTCCCCACACCAGGCATCGGCGCCATTTCCGTGGCCTATTAGCCGCTTATGTCGCTCCCCAAGCGAACAGGAAGGGCGGCCACGGCTGCTAACACCCCTGCTGCACGAATGAACCGCCGCCGAATCCACACCGCCGCGATCCAACTCTTAGCTCACGACCGCGCTTCGCTGAAGCGCGCGTGGCCCGGCATTGCACGGCAGATCGCCGCTGCCGCCAAGGGCGGCGCGCAGCTGATCGTCCTGCCCGAAGGGACGCTGCCGGCATACGTGCTCGGTCCCGAAAAATTCGACTCATCGGAGATTGCCGAAGCCCTGGCCGAGTGCGAAGCGCTCGCCCGCGATCTTCGCGTCGTGCTGGTGGTCGGAGCCGCCCGCGAGCAGGATGGCCGCGTGTACAACAGCGCGATCGTTTTCGACGCCGGCGGAAAAATCGCGGGAAGCGCCGACAAACACTTCTTGTGGCACTTCGACCGCCAGTGGTTCTCCGGCGCGGAGCAGCTGCAGCCGGTTCAAACGTCGCTGGGGAGTCTGGGCGTCTTGATCTGCGCCGACGGCCGCATACCGACGATCGCACGGACGCTGGTCGATCAGGGAGCCGAGGTCTTGGTCATGCCGACCGCGTGGGTGACGAGCGGCCGCGACTCCGCCAACTTGGAAAACATCCAAGCCGACTTGCTGGCCCGCGTGCGCGCGCGAGAGAACGGCGTCCCGTTCGTCGCCGCCAACAAATGCGGCGTGGAGCTGCAGTGCGTAGCCTATTGCGGAAAGAGTCAGATCGTTTCGGCCGATGGCAGCGTCGCAGGCATCGCATCCGAAACGGCGCCCGAAATCCTCACCGCCGCCATCGAACTCGGCGCGCGCAAACCGTTGCGCGCGGGCGCCTTATCCCCGCCGCGAGCTCCGAACCAAAACAATGGCTCCGTGCGCATCGCCATAACTGCGGAGCAAAACCCGGCGAACGCAAAAGAGCTCTTGGCGATCTTGGAGGCCGCCGTGCTGATCTCGCCTGAAACGGCAACGTCGGGTCTGCCGCAGGCCGTTTGCGTTTCGGATGACGTCGTCCACGATCCGGGCGGCGTCGCAGCCTACCGCCTTGCGGGTTTCGATCTCGCCATTTGGCCGACGCAAGATGATGACGGCTGGCAGGTTCCGTTTGCGCGCGCGCGGGCGGTGGAGCTGCGCATGTACGTCGTCGTTCTCGATACGGCATCGAAGCGCGCGTATGCCGTCGATCCCGACGGCGCGATCGTTTGCGGAACGTATGGCGATTACAGAATCGCGAGCTTCACTTTCGACCCGGCTCGAACGCGTCAAACGCTGGTGGCGCCGGGAACCGACGTACTCCAAGGGCTCGAACGGGCACATGCTCACGCGCGCTAGCGCGCTTTCTCTCGTTTTGCTGCTCGGAACGGTGCCGCAAAGCCGGCCCTCGACTTCCGGTTCTTTCAGATTGGCGGTTCCGGCAGGTTCATATTTCCCGGGAAGCCGTATCCGGATCTCCGCCGACGGCATCAGCGGGCCTTACACCTTATCAATCTTGGGTCCGGGCAGCATCGATCGCGATACATTTGTCGCGCCGTCCGTCAACCGGCCGGCGTGGACGACGATCGTCGGCGCGTCGAGTGCGGCCGTTGCATATGCGGCGATTCGCACGGTGCCGCCGCCGGCGCAGCCGGCACACATAATTGCGGTCGCGACATACCGGGGCGGGATCGCGCTGCACGACGAGCGGACGTTCGCGCCGCTCGGAAGCGTTGCGATCGACGGCCCTCCGGGCGACGTGGCGTTTCTTCCCGACGGTTCATTGGCAACCGCCGACACGGACGGCACCGTGCTGACGCGCATCGGCCGCTCGCCTTGGAGCATTCGTCAAATACCGGGTGTCCCAGAGGGAAATGAAATTGCCGCCGATTCCGCGGGCAACATCTTTGTCACCGATCGCGATTTCCAAGGACAAGGCGCGCTAACGCGCGTTTCGCCGGACGGCGCCGTTACACACGTGCCGACCGGATTAACTGCCGAAGGCCTGGCTTTGAGTTCCGCCACGCACACCGCCTTCGTCGGCAATGTGAACGACAACACGATCGCGGTGGTCGATACGCAAGCGATGCGCGTTCTTGCGAAAATCCCGGCGGTGGAACGGCCGTTTGGGATTGCACTGGACGAACCGGAGCGGCGGCTTTTCGTCGTGTCGAACGTCAGTCCGTCGATGAGTCCGCGCGGCGGGTTTGTCGCCGCGATCGGTTTGGATGCAGCCGCGCCTCGCATCATCGCGCACAGCTCGAAGCTGCGCTTTCCGCTGGGCGTCGCTTTCGACGCGCGATTCCGGCGCGTATTCGTAACCGACGAAGCTTCGAATATCGTGTATGTGCTGCATTCAAACACGCTGCGCGAAGCGCATGCGCCGCTTCAGACATGTTCGACGCCCTGGCGGCCGAGCGTCGTGGGCGATCGTTTGTATGTTCCGTGCGCGCGCGAAGATCGTGTCGACGTGTTTTCGCTCGCAACGCTCAAACGCATGCGCGGAGCGCCGTTTCCAACCGGCGGTTACCCGCTAAGCGTAGCCGTGTGGCGTTGATCGCAGCGATCGCACTGGCGGCGCTCTTGCCGGCGGCGCCGCATCCCGCGGCTCCTTTTCCGCACATTCTCACCGACGCCGCGACGCTGACCGAAGTGGCTCCCGGCGTCGCCTACGGCGATTACGAGATGCTGACCACGGACGGTCCGCTTTCGGTGCGCGTGCTCGCAATCGATCTGAATGAGCCAACGATTCGCGTCGGTGCGATGCTGGCGCAAGACCGGCTCGTTTCACAAGGCGAGCCGGTTTCATCGATGGCGGCCCGCAGCGGCGCCGTCGCCGGCATCAACGGCGACTATTTCGATATCAACCAAACGAATCAGCCGTTGAATATTCTCGTCCAGAACGGACGGCTGGAGCGCATGCCGATGCAGCGCTGGGCGATCGCGATCGATCGCGCTAAGGCCGCGCGTTTCGCCGAGTTTTCGATTCCGGTTAGCGCGCAGATCGGGGCCGTTACGGTGCCGCTGCGAACGATCAATGACTGGCCGCCCGGCGGCCGCGTCGTGCTGATGACGCCGGATTTCGGCGCGTTGCGCCCCGCGCCGAACGTCACCGAGCTGCACCTCGAGCTCACCAACGGCTCGCCGCCGTTTGCGACGTATCGCGTCACCGGTATCGCAGATAATTCGTTGACGCAGCCGCCGGGCTACTATTTAGCGATCGGTCCGATCGCGTATGGAACGTTTCCGTTGCCGAACGCCGGCGATGCGATTGCCGTGACATCAACCGGCAGCGCCGCGCTGACCGATCTTCAAGCCGCGATCGGGGGCGGTCCGCTGCTGGTGCAAAGCGGACGCTGGTACGCAGATCCCGACGGACCGTCGACCGGAGAATTCGCTACACACATGCCGGCGTCGGGAGTTGCAACCACGCGCGACGGAAGGCTCTTGTTTTTGGAAATTGACGGACGGCAGCCGGCGCTCTCCATCGGCGTGCTGCAGCCGCAACTGGCGGCGTTGATGATCGCGTTCGGCGCGAATACCGGCATGCAGTTCGACGGTGGCGGCAGCGCTACGATCGTTGCGCGCATGCCCGGAGATGCGGCCGCGACGGTCCTGAATTCGCCGTCGGATGGAGTGGAACGGCGCGTTGCCGACGGGTTGTTCGTCTATAGCGATGCGCCGTCCGGACCGCCGGCGCGCGTCGTCGCGTGGCCGCAAGCTGTTCGCGCATTTCCCAACGCGCGCGTTGCGATTCGCTTCGCAGCAGTGGATAGCGGCGACCATCCCGCATCGGATACAATCGCCACGCGCACAACGGTTCGGCCAGCGAGCCTCGGCTCGTTCGATGCCGGCGAATTCAAAGCCGGCGCGCGCCCCGGCTCCGGCGTCTTGCAAGTGCGCCACGGCACGCTGCGTTTGGACATACCGATCTCGGTAACGGCCGCCGTCGCGCGTATTCAGATCTTGCCGCGCGATCCGGTGCTGCCCGCCGGCGGAGCGGTGCAGCTGTCGGTTCGCGCCTACGATCGCGACGGCTATCCGATCGCTCTACCGGCGTCCTTGGATTGGCGCGCGGAAAACGGAACGATCGATTCCGCCGGCACCTTCAGCGCATCCAAAACGAACGCGACGATCAGTTTGCGGCTCGGAACCAACGTCGCGACGCAGGCGATCATCGTCGGCGAACACAGTGAAAGCGTACCGTTTGCGGATGCGGCCGTCTTCGCAACGGCGCCGCGCGGCGGCCCCGGTCAGCTCGAGCGCGATGCAGCGTGCAAAGATTGCCTCACGCTGCGGTACGATTTTACCGGTACTGAACGCGCCGCTTATGCAAACGCATCGATCGTGCTGCCGGAGCGCGCGCTCGGGATCACGGCCGAGGCGTACGGCGACGGGAACGGCGAGCCGCTTCGCGTCGCGGTCAATAATTCCATCAACGAGCGTTTCATGTACACGATCGCGCACGTCGATTGGCACGGATGGCGCAAATTTGAGTTCCGCTTTCCGCCCGAGCTGCCGCAGCCGCTCACGCTCAAGGCGTTCTACGTCGTCAATCGCATCGGACCGGAAAATCCTGTCACAACCGCAGGCTCGGTCCGTCTTCGCAACGTGCAGGTAATACTTGCAGGCGGCTCCGACAACACTCCCAAATAGCGCGAACGCATGAGTTTTGACGATCTGGCCGCGCGCGCGCTCGATACCGCAACGAAGCGGGGCGCCGAGTACGCCGACGTGCGCTTCGAGGTTGTCCGATCCGAACGCATCGAAACCCGCAACGGCGTCGTAGCAACGCTCTCCGATGCGACGAGCCGCGGTTACGGAATGCGCGCGCTGGTGGGAGGCGCCTGGGGTTTTGCGGCCGCCTCGGATTTGACTCCGGCGGGAATAGATCGCGCCGCCGCGCGCGCCGTCGAGATTGCCAAAGCGGGCGCCGCAATCGCACGTCACCCGTTCGGCGCCGCGCCGCCGCACGCGTATGTCGACTCGTTTGCAACGCCGATCGTTCGCGACCCGGTTGAGGTGCCGCTGGGCGAGCGAGTCGCGCTTTTGCTCGACGCGGAAAAGGCGCTGCACGTTTCACCGAAGATCAGCGTCGGCCGCGCTTGGATCGATCTGTGGCGCACGGATAAAACATTTTACAGCACGCTGGGATCGCGCATCGAACAATCGATCCGGCAAACCGGCAGCGGTCTGGAAGCCCTTGCGGTCGGGGAAGGCGAGGTGCAAACGCGCACCTTTCCCGGCGACATCGGCCTCTATAAATCTGGCGGCTGGGAAATCATCGAAGAAGCCCGGCTCTTGCAAAACGCCCAGCGTATCGGCGAGGAAGCGCAATCGCTGCTGACCGCCGAGCAATGTTCGAGCGGCACGCGCGATATTATTTTGGGAGGCTCGCAAGTTTCGCTGCAGATCCACGAATCGTGCGGCCATCCGGCCGAGCTCGATCGCGTTATGGGTTGGGAAGCCAATTTCTCCGGCGTCAGTTTTCTCGAAATCGCGCAGTTAGGAAAGCTGCGCTACGGTTCGGACATCGTCACGATCTGCATCGACAACACCCTGCCGCAAGGCATGGCCACCGTCGGCTACGACGACGAGGGAACGAAAAGCGTGTCCTCCGACATCATTCGCGACGGCATGCTGGTCGGGTACGAGATGAGCAACGACACGGCACGAACGATCGGGCGTGAAAGCAACGCATGCGTGCGCGCGCAGAGCTGGGAGTTCGTTCCGATGATCCGGATGTGCAATCTGAATTTACTTCCGGGAAACGTCCCCTTCGAAGGTTTGTTCGACGGCGTCAAAGACGGCATCTACATGGAAAGCAACCGCTCGTGGTCGATCGACGATCACCGGCTCAACTTTCAGTTCGGCTGCGAAATCGCGTGGGAAATCAAAAACGGCAAGCGCGGGAAACTGCTGAAGAATCCGACCTACGCCGGCATGACCCCGCAATTCTGGAATTCGTGCGACGCAATTGCGGACAAGCATTCATGGGTCGCGTGGGGCACGCCCAACTGCGGCAAGGGCGAGCCGATGCAGACCGGGCGCACCGCGCAGTGCGCTTCACCCGCGCGTTTTCGAAACGTGCAAGTCGGGGTTGGATACGGTGGATAGCGCGCAGCGCGAAGCGCTGGCCGAGCGCGTACTGGCATTATCGAACGCGGATCAAACCGAGGTCACCATCGGCACCGAAGACGCCGACCTCACGCGTTTCACCCATGAAGAGATTCACCAGAACGTCGCGCGTTCCGACGCGGGCGTGAGCGTGCGCGCCATTTTAGGCCTGCGCACCGGTACCGCCGCGACCAACGTACTCGACGAAGATTCGCTGCGCGCTACGGTCGGGCGCGCGATCGCCATCGCGCAACTCGCTCCCGAAGATCCCGATCTCGCGCCGTTACCATCGGGCGGACCAACGGTCACGCCCAAAGGCGCCTACGTCAAGGCGACGGCCGATGCATCTCCGCAGTTGCGGGCCGGCATGGCCGACGCCATCTTCAAAGTGGCCGAATCGCACAAGTTTTGGTGCGCCGGATTCGCGCGCACGCAAAGCGCCGGCTTCACGATCGCAAACTCGAACGGCGCGCGCGCATCGTTCGACGGCACCGACAGCGGAATCAACGTGAAGATGAACGCCGCCGATTCGACGGGCTACGGGCAGGCGTATTCGCCCGACGCAACCACGCTGGATGCGCATAAAGTCGCGAGCGTCGCCGCAAGCAAAGCCAAAAACTCGGCGCAGCCGCAAGGCGTCGAGCCGGGCGAGTGGACGGTGATCATGGAGCCGGCCGCCTTCGGCGAATTTTTTGCCTACCTCGGCCAGCACTTCTCCGCGCAAGCCTACGACGAAGGTTCGTCGTTCTTGAGCGACGGGCTCGACAAACCGTATTTTAGCGAGAACCTTACGATCACCGACGATTACTCCAATCCGCTCGCGCCGTCGATGCCGTTCGATTTCGAAGGACAGCCGAAGCAACGCGTCACGCTGGTCGAAAGCGGCGTCGCCAAAACATTCGTCACCGACAGCTACTGGGCCAAAAAACTCAACCGCGACAATACCGGCCACGCTTTGCCCGCGCCGAACGCGTATGGTCCCCAAGCGATCGATTTAATCGTTGCGCCCGGGAAGAAATCTTTCGATGAACTGATCGCCGAAACAAAACGGGGATTGTTGATCAGCCGCTTCTGGTACATACGGACGGTCGACCAGAAAAAGGCGATCGTGACCGGAATGACGCGCGACGGCACGTTCCTCATCGAGAACGGCAAGGTGACCGGCGGCGTGCGCAATATGCGCTTCAACCAGAGCATTATCGCCGCGCTTGGAAAATGCGAGTTTTCCAGCGCGGCGCAGCGCACCGGAGACTACTGGTTTTCATTGGTCGTCCCGGCCGAGAAAATTGAAGGCTTTAAGTTTTCGAGCGGAACGCAGTTCTAACAACGCCGCCGAGTAAAACCAGCGCACCAAGGATCAGCACCGGCAGATACGGCGCCGACGCGACGTTCACCGCGGGGTACTCCCCGACTCGAGCGCCCAAACGCAAACCGTCGACCTTTTTTACCGCACCGGACGGCACGACGCCGATTCCGCCCGGCACCGGCCGATCGGCGCGGTCCGCAATGGCAAACAACACCGCGGGCGTTCCAACCGCGGGCGCCTGATTTCCCAGACGCGACGCCTGCCCCGCATCAAAAAGCACCGCTTTCACCGTTCTTCGCACTGCCGGCACCGCGAACGTGTCGTAGAGCACGCTCATTCCGCCGATCGTGGTGTTCTGCTGCATCGCCAGCACCGGCGATAAGAACGAACCGTTCGTCGGCTGCGTGATCGTCAATCGGTTCCCCGCGGCGTCGGCCGCGGTGACCCAGACTGCCACGCGCGGGTTTTGCCACAAAATGAGTCCGCCCGAATACCGGCGGTGCGCACCGATTGGGATCAGCGACGAACCGTTTTGTAACGCTACCGCGACCGATTGCGGATCTGCGCCCGGCTGCGCGAGCGGGAAAACGAATGCCGATCCGATCTGAGCGTCGCTCACGGTTGCGCCCGGAGATCCGACGACGGTGTGCGTGTCCGGACCCATCAATCCGCTCGCGATTCCCGCCAAGACGATGATCGCCGCTCCGCAAAGCGCGATCACGTTCCGGCGCGGCTGATATGCGGCCGCAGCCAGCAACGCGCCATCGAGCACGTTGTACCAGCCCGTGTGAAAGAGTGCGTTGCCCGGAAAAGCATCTTGCGCCACGGTCATGCCGGCGGCGGCCGCGATCAGCAGCCAGAAAAGCGTCAACGTTTCGCGCGAATGAGCGGAGCTATCGCGTTCGTCATTTGCGAATAGGTCAGCGGGCCGTCAAAGCCCGGCGGAACCGCCTTTCCCGAGCGGTCGATGATCACTGTCGTGGGCAGACCGATGGCGATATAGGTGCGGCCGTACTGTTGCTCGGTATCGAGCCAGATCGGATACTTGATGCGTAGCGATTGCGCGAAGGACGCGGCGCGTTGACGCGATTCGCCCTGATTGATCCCGATCACGACCAGCCCGCGCGAGTGGTAGGTGACGTACAGTTTCTCGAGATCGGGCATTTCCGAGCGGCATGGCGGGCACCAGGTCGCCCACAGGTTCATGACGATAACGTTTCCGCGATAGGTCGCGAGCGTTTCGTTCTTTCCGGTGATTGAAGGCACCGCAAAGCTTGGCGCCAATTTGCCCGCCGCCGCGACTTGCATCGTCGCGGGATGAGTGCTCGGGAAGTATTGTTTTAAGACGACCGCAACGATCAGCGCGCCGGCAGCCGCAAAGAGCCATTTCACGATTGCCTTCGTGCTACTATTCCAGGTGAGCTTCCTTCTGCAAACGAATGCGCGTGCGGTGCCGGCACAGATTCTAGACGGCCGCGCGGTTGCCAACGACCTGCGCGCCGAGCTTGTCTCCCAAAGTAACAGTCTGCGCGAGCGCGGAATCCATCCGCGCCTCGTCATCGTACTCGTCGGAGAAAATGAATCGTCGGCTGCGTATGTGCGCACGCTGGTGAAAATGGGCGAACGCGTGGGCATCACCGTGCACGCCGACCAGCTTCCTGAAACTTCGGACGCCGCGGCTGTGCGCGAGCGGCTCGAGGCGTTGGCGCTCGATTCCAGCGTGCACGGCGTCATGCTTCAGCAACCCCTGCCGGCGCATCTTTCGATCCGCGCGATCGCCGATTCGATTCCGATTCACAAAGACGTTGACGGCACGCATCCCGGCACAGAGTTCACGCCGGCCACACCCGCTGCAGTGATGTTGCTATTGGAACGCAGTCCGCATTGGCCGCTAACGGGCCGGAACGCTGTCATGATTGGGCGATCGGTCGTTGTGGGTGTGCCCGTCGCTTTGCTGATGCTCGCGCGCAACGCGACCGTGACGATTTTACACAGCAAGTCAGCCGGATTGCAGCCGTATGTGAAGATGGCCGACGTACTCGTCGTCGCCGCCGGCGTCCCGAATCTGATCGGCGGCTCGGATATCAAACCCGGCGCAACGGTCATCGACGTCGGCACCACGCTCGTCGACGGACAATTGAAAGGCGACGTTGATTTCGATTCAGCGGTCAAAGTCGCGGGTGCGATAACGCCGGTTCCCGGCGGCGTAGGCCCCGTAACGAACATCGCGCTGCTTCGCAACGTGATCAAAGCGGCGTCCAACGCGGGGAAGCTCAACCCTCGCGACTAAGCGTCGAGCATGACGGCCGAGCTGCTTCTGGAGATCGAGCAAAGAGCCAAGAAAGACGGCATCGCCACGGTTCCGCACGAGGTCGGAAGGCTGCTCTCCGTCCTAACGCATGCGATGCAAGCCAACCGGATACTGGAAATCGGCACCGGTTACGGATACGCCACCGTGCAGATGGCACTCGCGCAACCGCCCGCCGGCAAGATTTGGACGTTCGATCCGTACATCGAACGCACGGAAGTCGCGCGCGAGTATTTCGATCGCGCCGGCGTCGGCGACCGTATCGAAATCGTCAATCAGCCGGCGCTTGAAGTGCTGCACATCTTTCCTTTGCGCAACCTCGATATCGCATTCGTCGATGCGCCGCGCACCGACTACGCCGAATACCTCAAACAATGTCTGCACGTATTAAAGCTGTCCGGACTCGTCATTCTCAACGGACTGACCGCAGACGACGAAACCGATGCGTTCAATCGAACCTTCTTGCAGCATCCGCAACTGGACGCTGCGATACTGCCGCTCGGCGCCGGCTTGGGCATCGGCGCGCGCAAAGCGTGAGCTCGTCTCCGGTTAGCGCGGAAACGTTCAAGGCCGCGATGCGGCATTTCCCGACCGGCGTGACGGTCGTAACCAGCGTGCGCGAAGGCGAACCGCGCGGCCTCACCGTCAGCGCGTTCTCAAGCGTCTCGATCGATCCGCCGCTGGTGCTGATCTGCATCAATCGCGAAGCGCGCAGCTACCTCTTCATCTCCGAATCGAAAGTTTTTTGCGTCAATATTTTGAGCGGCGACCAGCAGCAACTCGCGGAGCGCTTCGCCAGCAAGATGCGGCAGAATCAGTTTGAGGGCGTTCCATTCGAGACTGGCTCGACGGGCGCCGCCATCATTCGCGGCACCGTCGCCCACTTGGAGTGCGAGGTGGCCGAGGAGCACCACGCCGGCACGCACAGCATTTTTATCGGACGCGTCGTATCGTGCGCGTCGCGTCCGGGTTCGCCGCTTGGCTATTACAGCGGCGCCTTCCACGATTTTGGAATCCGGATCGATTGATCGTCGAAACGTTCCCGGTCGGGCCACTGGGGTGCAACTGCACGATTCTGAGCGACGAGAAAAAGAAAGAGGCGATTGTCGTGGACGGCGGCGACGGCGTTCCCGAAGTCGTCAAACGCTTGGAGCGGCTCGGCACCCGCGCAAAATATCTGATCCACACGCACGCGCACATCGACCATATCGGCGACTTAGCCGGCCTGCGCGAACGCACGGGCGCGCAAGGCTTGCTGCACCCGGCGGACTTGCCGCTTTATCGTAGTCTCGGAACTCAAGCGGGATGGCTTGGAATGTACGAGGTTCCACGCATCATCGAGCTGGACGGCGAACTGCAGGACGGCGAGAGCATTCGCGCGGGCGATGTTGCGATCGACGTGCTGCACACGCCCGGTCACACGCCCGGCAGCGTCTGTTTTGCTTTCACTAACGACGGCGCGCAAACCGTTCTCTCGGGCGACACGTTGTTCGCCGGATCGATCGGACGCTGGGATTTGGGCGGCACGTCGATGGAAGATATCGTGGCCAGCATTCATCGCAAACTCATGCCCTTTGAGGACGACACGCGCGTTATCCCCGGCCATGGCCCGTTTACGACGATTGGGGAGGAGCGCAACACAAATTCCTACTTGCAGTAGCGCGCGTGTTGGAACACGGGGTTGTGAATGGTGAAAATGGGACGCTAAAAGCGCGGCGTGGTAAAGGCGTTGCGTGGTAAAAGCGTGGCGCGGGAAAGGCGTTGCGTGGTAAAAGCGTGGGGTAAAAAGGGTGTCATCCTGAGCGGCGCATCTTTGATGCGCCAGTCGAAGGACGCCCGAGCAGCGTGCGAAGCACGCGTTGACGAGGGCCGCGCGAGATAACGCATGAAGCGACTAAAACTCTTCACCGGCATAGATCTCACTCCAAACGTTCGCACCGCGTGCAACGAGGTTACCGAACGTTTGCGCGGCGCCGGACTCGACGCGCGTTTCGAATCGTCCTTGAAGCTGCACATTACGCTGGCGTTTCTCGGTTGGGTCGACCCCGAAAGCGTTGAGCCGGTTCGTGATGCGCTTGCGCGCGCGGCGAACCGCGCAAAGCCTTTCGACCTGACGCTCGATAAGCTCGGCGCCTTCCCGCACGAACGCCGGCCGCGCGTCGTGTGGATCGGCGCGAGCGAACAGGGCGCGCCGATCCGCGAGCTCTCGCGATCCGTTCGCACGACCTACGAAGAGCTCGGATTTACTTTCGACAAGAACGCCGTCGCCCACGTTACGATCGCCCGCGTGAAAGGCGGCGACGCGCACCTTCCGGTGCTAGATATAAAACCGATGAAACTCACCGTGCGCGAGCTGACGCTTTTTGAATCGATCCCGGACGCCCGCACGACGCGTTACGAGGTTCGTGCCAGCTACCCGCTGAAGCAGTCGCTGTGACATTAATCGGCCGGGCGATCGTCGCTGTCATATTTTTTGCGGCCCTGTCAGGGCTTGCGGCCACGCATGCGAAAGCCGCGGGAGAATTTTGTCCCGCCTCCCTCTATCTGAAACCGGTGGGCAACAACGGAACGCGGGCCGCGCTCTACGGATTTACATTGAACGCGGGTGCACCGAAGACCGTATCGGCGATTTTAGCTTTCGAGACGGAAAGCAGCTGGTTCAGCGCAACTGTTCCCGCCGTGGCAATCGCCCCTGTCACGCGCCATTTCATCGAACCCGATGGAACACATCGCGCGCAGGCGGCATGGAGCTCGCCCGTCATGTACGTACGCTTCTCTCAGCCCGTCTCATTGATGAATGCCTTTGTGCTCGGTGCCGACGGGCAGGCATGCCCGCCTCAACCGCGATGGGCACTCACGCCAAAAAGTCGCGGGCCAACGACAATCCGGGATCCGCAGTATCCGGATACGACCACGCTTGCACCGCAATCCGGAGATGCGATAATCACTCCAAAACCCGCAAAAGCATTGTACAACACGGATTGCGCTGAGCCGTTCCGGGATGCCAGCGTGAAGGCGCCGGTGCCGCCGGACTATCCGGAACCTCTGCTACACGGGGCTCAAGGAACTGTGCAAGTTCTCGTGACGATTAATCCCGGCGGCAGCCTGGCTGACGCTACGCTTTTTCAATCGTCCGGAGACATAAATTTCGATAATGCAACGCTGAGAGCGGCACGAGAAACCACCTATCAAAGCGCAGTCGCATACTGCCAGCCGGTGCCCGGCAGCTACTTGTTCAAGACCACCTTCCAATAGCCGCGACCTCCCGCGACTAATCGCCGGTCGGAATAACTCCACGTTGCTCGATCATCAAAACAACGGTTCGTTCAGGCGCGCGCGTGCGATGCATGACGCCTTTCGGCACGGTATACCCTTGATGGCGTTTTAGCGTGTGCGTTTCTTTGTGATCGATATCCAGTAACAGCTCGCCTTCGAGCACGAAGAAAAATTCGTCTTGCTCGTCGTGCTTGTGCCAGTGGAATTCGCCGTGAAACACGCCCAATCGAACGAGCGCGTCGTTGACGGTCGTCAGCGTTTGATTGAACCATGGGACGGCACACGCGGCAGCTTCCGCATCGGCGTCGATCAGCGTCGAGTAGCCGAACTTGTCCTCGAGATGGATCTCGTACTTGCCGGCGCTCACGCGCTTAGTGGAGCTTGATTAAGAGTTTGCCGTCGTCGGCAGCGGGCGGCGGTTCGGGAACCGTTTCCGCGACAGGCTGAACCAAACGCTCAGGCGCAGGCATCGCGCCGAAATCCGGAACGGCTCCGGACGAAACTTTTGCTTTGTAGTCGTCGATCGCAACGTGCAGCGCCTCGAGCGCGCGTTGCGGATAATCTTTCTTCTTT
>JAAXMC010000121.1 GCA_013036315.1 Vulcanimicrobiota bacterium | reverse complement strand
GATACCGAAATGAAACGTCGGCTTCGAATCCGCGGGCGGCTTCGATCATGGCGCTCCGGCGCGCCGGCGACTCTTCGGGCGCAGGGTGCGCTTGCTGCGTCTTCTCGCGTTCGCGCGCCAGGCGCTCGACGAACCGCGCGAAGCGCCCATCCATGGCGCGTTGCAAACCTTCCTTTAGAAGCTTACCGACCCGCGGCGCAAGCCCGGCCGTCGAAATCGCCACGCGCACCGGACCGGCCTTCGCGATCGCGAGCATCGCCACGAAGCCGTGCTTGGGCTGATCGATACAGCACAGCAGAAAGCGTTCCCGGTCCGCGAGCGTGCGCAGGCGGGTAGACAGCGCCTCATCTTGCGGCGTGGAGATCACGAGAAACGCATCCGCCACGTCCTCGTCGCGCAGCTTCACGGCGTCTTCGATGCGGCGCACGTCCGCGCCGCACTCGCGCAATGTCGCACTCTTCTCTTCGGCCTCGCGATCGTTTCCGATCACCACGCAACGGCGCCCTCGCAAGTTCAGGCCGACCGGCAAATAGCTGTTGTTCATTTAGAAGTCGACGGGGCGTAAATAGAACTCATTGATCGCCGTGTTCGACAGCATCGCGGTGGTAGGCAAGTGGCGCTTCCAGTGCGTGCCGTCCAGCCGCTTGCGAACGATCTCGACTTCGCCGCGATCGAAGCCGCGCGCAACGAGCTGATCGTTGGTGTACCCTTCTAGAATGCGCGTCAGCACAGCGTCGGCTTTCGCATATGTAATGCCGAGATCGCCTTCGTCGGTCTGATCGGCCTCGAGATCCGCGCTCGGGGCTTTGTCGACGAGCGGCTTCGGAACGCCGAGATACTCGGCCAGCTTCCATACTTGCGATTTGTAGAGGTCGCCGATCGGATTGACGGGCGGCGAGTCGTCGGCGTGCCACGTGAAGTATCCCAGCAAGCGTTCGGTTTTGTTTCCGGTGCCCACCGGCAACGCGTCAAGTTTGGCGGATTGATCGAAGAGTACGAGCATCCGCATGCGCGCCAGCACATTTCCGCGGCGGCGAGCGTCGGCGGCGGGTTCGCACGAGAGATAACCATCGGCCGCTGCCGTAATCTCGATCGTGCATTCGTTGATACCGGTCGCTTCGGTGACCAGGCGCGCGTCGGTTAAGCTGGATGGACTCGAATGCTTGTACGGCATGCGAATACCGAAGACGTTCTTCGGTCCAAGCGCGCGCGCGCATAGGTAGGCCGTGACCGCCGAATCGACTCCGCCGGAAAGGCCGACGACCGCGCGCTGGATGCCGCGCCCGCCGACGATCTCGTCCTTCAAGAACGCTTCGAGCCATTTCGCCGTCAGCGCCGGATTGATCGCCGGCGGCTGGGTGAAGTCCGTTCGGCGCGGCTCGATGATGGGAAGCGTCATGAAGCTCCGGTCGAGGGACGCGGCAGCGGCAATTCTTCGTCGAGCAGCAGGTCCGGCAAGACCGCGTTGAGGTCGCCGAGCAACGGTAGGGTCGCGCGGGCCAGATCGATTTCGCGCAGGTCCAGGTTCGCGCGGATAATGCTAGCGCCAAGCAGAGGCGCTTCGACGATCGTACGGCCGCGCGGATCGACGATGCGCGACGACCCCGTCATGCCCTTACCGCCTTCGAAANCCGGCTGGTTCGAAAAAGAATAGTGGCGTCGGTTGAAATCATCGCCGTCGGCACGGAGATGCTGCTCGGCCAGCTCGTCGACACGAATACTCCCTACATCGCGAGCAAGCTCGCCGAGAACGGCGTCGACGTATTCGCGACGCACGCCGTCGGCGATAACCGCGAACGTATCGCAGCCGCGGTCCGCGCGGCGCTGCAGCGCGCTGACGGCGTCATTACGACCGGCGGCCTAGGGCCGACGGTCGACGATCTGACGAAGGAAGCGGTCTGTGACGCGCTCGAGGTGGACGCGGAGCTGCACGAGCCGTCGCTCCGCGCGATGGAAAAGGTCTTTGAGAAAAGTGGCCGCCGGATGCGCGAAAACAACCGGAAGCAGGCCCTGGCTCCGCGGGGCGCGGTCGTGCTCGAAAATCACGAGGGTACGGCGCCCGGCTTTATTGCGATCGCAAAAAATCAGAAGTTCGTTGCCAGCATGCCGGGCGTTCCGCGCGAAATGAAACCGATGCTCATTGAGGGCGTGCTGCCGTGGCTGCACCGGAGGTTCAACCTCTCGCAGCATATCCGCACGCGCACGCTGCACACGATCGGCATCGCCGAGTCGGAGATCGATCACCGGATTGCGGACCTGTTCGCGACGCTCGAGAATCCGAAGATCGCGGTGCTCGCCCACCAGTTTCGCTGCGACGTGAAGATTATGGCGAAAGCGGCCTCCGAAGACGACGCGATCGCATTGACCGCGCCGGTCGAGCACGAGCTGCTGGAGCGGCTCGACGGGCACATTTACGGGGTCGACGATCAAACGCTTCCGGGCGCCATCCACGTATTGCTGCAGCAGACGCGGCGGACGCTGGCGGTTGCGGAGTCGTGTACGGGCGGTTCGATCGCGGCGGCGCTCACGAGCGTTGCGGGCGCGTCGAAAAGCTTCGTCGGCGGCATCGTATCCTATGACAACGCGGTCAAGAGTGCGCTGCTGGGCGTACGCGCGGACGAACTCGAGCGATCGGGCGCGGTTAGCGAAGCAGTCGCCGCGCAAATGGCAGCGGGCGTTCGCGAGAAGTTAGGGTCTTCGATCGGCTTGTCGATCACCGGCATCGCCGGCCCTACGGGCGGCAGCCCGGAAAAGCCGATAGGGTTAGTGTGGCTGGGGATCGCCGATGCGAGCGGACTGCGCACGAGACGTTTGCAATTGAGCGGCGACCGCGAGGGAATCCAGTCGCGGGCCACGACCGCCGCTCTCGGCTTTCTCTGGGAAACCCTGAACTCGGCGGAACCGTTGGCCCCTTTCAAAGCGTAAAAGGGTAAGAGGAAGCGCGTGAAATTGAGGGTCCGCCTAGCCGCTGCCCTGACCATCCTGGGGATGTCTATTTTGGCTGCGTGCGGCGGTGGCGGCGGCGGCGGGACCATACCGCCGGGCGGCGGCACCGCAACTCCCTTGGCCCCGCCCGCAACGCCGACCATCAGCCCCAATGCCAGCACTATCTGCCGCAGCGCCGGCACGCCCCAATCGATCGCGCAAGCATCCGCTCCCGAATTCGTCGCGCACCGCATGCCCAGCATCGCCCGCGGCAATCGAGCTGAGTATGCTCCCGGAATCATCGAGGTTGTGTATCAGCACCCGGTTCTGGCGTTACATCGCGCCGAAGCCGCGCAGTTGATCGCGCGCGTTCGCGGCGACGTTCGTTCGGAAATCGATTCGAATGCGGACCTGATCCAAATCGTGTCGCTCGCACCGGGCACCGAAGACGCAGCGATCAAGGAGCTTGGCTCGAGCGGGATCGTCAAGACCGCCGCGCGCTCGGCGATTCGGCGTCTCCAGTCTACAACGGCTGCATCGCTCAACGATCCGTACTACAACGGGTTCGCGCCCAACAACGGGCCGCCGCTCTATGAAGGCGCCGCAAGCCGCGGACAGTGGGACATGCACGTCAGCTGCGTGGGGAACGCTTGGGGCTACGGAAACGCAAACACGACCGGTTCGACGTTCGCCGGCGCGCTCGGTGGCACAGTGAAGATCGCGATCGTTGACACCGGAGCCGATCTCACCCATCCGGATCTTGCGGGCCGCGCGGTTTTTGCGGAAAGCGTTTTAAACGGCGTGAGGACTGTCGGCCTGGCAAGCATGCACGACAATGACGGCCACGGCACAAATGTGGCGGGCATCGTCGGTGCCGCCGGCAACAATAGCTTCGGCTTTGTAGGAGTCGCTTACGGCGCGCCGCTGATGATTTTTAAAGTGTTTCCGGATCCGCCGTGTGGAACGGGCGGATGCAGCGCTTCCGGCGCCGACGTCGGCATGGCGATCGGCGATGCGGTCGCGCAAGGCGCCAAAGTCATCAGTCTTAGTTTGGGAGCGAGCGGACCCGACACGGCAGAAGAAGCCGCGGTCGCGCAGGCGATTGCAAGCGGAGTTGTCGTCGTCGCCGCTTCCGGCAATGAAAGTACGCCTACCCTCGACTATCCGGCCGCGGACCCCGGCGCGATTCCGGTCGGCGCATCTTCCATAGACGATTCGAATCCCGCGGCGATTGTGGAATCGGTCGCCGGCTATTCTAATTACGACGCGGCCAATCCGACGTGGGGTGTCGTGGCGCCCGGCGGTGACCCATCGAGCAGCTTAGATCAAGACGGCTTGCATTGGATCGCCAACATTTATTCGAGCACGACGGGCGGGGGAAACTTCTGCACCATCGATCAGGCGGGAGCGATGGGCGACTGCCGCGTGCTCATCGCCGGTACGTCGCAGGCGACGCCGCACGTAGCGGGCGCAGCGGCGCTGATGCTGAGCGTGAATCCGGCACTGACGCCTGCGACCGTCAAGACGATCTTGTGCAGCACGTCCAGGCAGATCGCGAACGTGAAGCAGGGCTGCGGCCGGCTTGACGTGTACCGCGCGGTCGCACGCGCCGTCAACGACCCGAATCCCTAAGCGACCCCTAGACGCTCGCGATTTCTTGTGGTAGCATTCACCTAAATCATTAGGTGAACTGCGGAGGTCTCCGTGCCGCGTCAAAAAGCCCCGAATTTAACTGAGGTCGAGCAGCGCTTGATGGAGGTGCTGTGGTCGACCGGCAGCGGAACGGTCGCCGAAGTGCTGGGCGCCGTCAAATCGCCCAAAGCCCCCGCTTTCAATACGGTCCAAACCACTCTGCGCATCTTGGAACAAAAAGGCTACGTGCGTCACGTTGAAGAGGGTCGCGCCTTTCGCTACTATCCGAAAGTCGATCGCACGCAAGCATCGCGTTCGGCGCTGCAGACGGTCGTGCGGCGATTCTTCGACGGCTCGCCCGGTGCGTTAGCTATGAACTTGATTCAAAACGAGCGTTTGAGCGACGACGAGCTGGCCGACTTGCGCAAGATGCTGGCGCGCGCGGAGCAAAGCGAATGAACGCGCCCGCGCTGTTCATGGCGCTCTTCAACGGCGCATGGCAAGGCGCGCTGCTTTGCCTGGCAGCTTTCGCTTTGCTGCGAGTTTTCCGGCGGCTCAATGCCGCAACGCGCTACACGATTTGGTCCGCGCTGTTGGTGATCTCGTTGTTGCTGCCGGTGGCCAACTATGTGTTCTCGGTGCAACCGGTTACGCTGCACGCTCGACTATCGTCCCCCTCCGCTGCCGTCAGCGCCCGGCTATCGTCCCCCTCGCTTTTTAGTCTGGTTAGCCGCTCGGGGAACGATAGCCGAGCGCGCTCGTTCACTGGCGTGGTTCATCGATCGGGGAACGATAGCCGGCCGCTGCCGTCGCTTTACGAGCGTGTCGTTCCGGTCGCTGCAAGTCTCGCTGCATATGCAAAATTCGCGTTGCTCGCGCTGCTACTGATCGCGCTTGTTCGGATCGCAATTCTCGGGCGTGAGATCGTCCGGATGATCCGCGCGCGGCGGACCGTGCGGTTCATCGAGCCGCCCTTTGAGTTACGCGACTCCGTGCGCCGGCCGTACGCGTTCGCCGCTTCGCCGGGGTTCGCGATGCCGTGCGTGCTCGGGTTCCAGCCGGCGCTGATCGTTATTCCCGAAGCGCTGCTCGAATCTGGTAACGACAAAGAGCTGCTGAGCGTCGTGCTGCACGAGCACGAACATGTGATGCGTTTCGATGACGTTCAGAACGTACTGCACAGATTCGCGGGCGCGCTCGGATTCTTCATGCCCGGCGTGTGGATCGCTTTGCGCGAGCTGGCGATTTACCGCGAGCAAGTTTGCGACGATGCTGCGATAGCAGGCATAGGAAATCGCTACGCCTACGCGCGCACGCTGTCGGCGCTGGCAGGGTGGATCGACGCCAGTCTCGTCCCGGTGCCGTGCTTCATCTTCAAACGCAAACAGCTGTTGCGCCGCATCGAAGTGCTACTGGACGCCGCCGTCAGCCATTCGCTGCGGCCAAATATTCGCTTCGCGGTGACGGCTGTGAGCGTGCTTGCACTCGTCGCTGTTCTCGTCTTGCGCTTCCAAGTGCCGGTCTATGCGGAACGGATCGCCGTGGAGCCGCCGCCTAAACCCGCCGTGCCCGCTAAACTTCCGCGCGCAGTAATGCCGGCAATCGCGATTCCACAGGCTCGCGTCACGGTAGTCAAAGTGAAACTGGCCAAGCCGCCCAAACCCGCCAAAGCGCCCAAGGCGTTCCTGCGGAAGTTCACCGAAGTGCGCGTGTTGCGCGTTCGCGCGCCGCTCTTTACGCCGGAAGCGCCAACGGCCACCATAACTACCACATTCGCGCCGGCCGTATCGGCGAGAGCGCCGCTGGCGCCGCGTTTGCCGCACCCGCACGCTTGGGTTATTGAAGCACGAGTCGCGGCAACGGCGCCGCATGCATTTTGGGGTGGAGATCTGCTCGATGCGCTCGCGCAGAACGGCTACAATAATCTCTCGGTCGACCAGCTGATCGCGCTGCGCGACCATGGCGTTTCAGGTTCGCTGATCGCCGGCGCCAGTTCGTTCTTCGGCCATCCAGGTGTGTCGGATCTCATCCGCCTCGCGGATCACGGAATCTCCGGATCTTATCTTGCGGCACTGCACGCGGCTGGCGTATCGAGTCTCTCGGCGGACGACGTCGTCCGTATCCGCGACCATGGCGTCATGCCGATGCTCATCGCAGGATTGCGAGCACGCGGTTACACGGTAACCGCAGACTCGCTGGTCAAACTCGCCGATCACGGCGTTACAATAATGTACATCGACAGCTTGCAACGCATTCGTTCGAACGGCCGTCCCTCGTTGGACGATATCATTCGCTTGCACGACGCGGGGTTCACTCCATGAAAATAGCGCTTATCGCAACATGCATGCTGCTGCTCGGCACGCTTGCCCCGGCACTTGCCGATGAATACACAGGTACGTGGACGCTCGAGCATTCGTCGCAGCCCGGCTCGGTACAACTGGGGCTGCGCTATCAAAAAATAACCGCGACCGGGAATAGCGAATGGGATGAGTCGCGTTCGGTCGCGTGGACCGACCTGCACGGGATAACGAACGCCGATCTCGATTCGAACGGCGAGCAGAAGAGCTTCAGCGTCGGCCGCGATGCCGGAACATTTCAGGCCCAAGGTTCGCTGAGCCACGGCCATGGCGCCGGAACCTGGACCTTTGCGCCGAGCGCGTCCTTCGGCGAGCAGTTACGCCGGCGCGGGATCGGTTCGCCGAGCTCGCTGCAGCAGTTTGAGTTCGCGATGTCGGGTTTCCAGCTCTCCACGCTCGACCAGCTGCTCGCATCGGGATTCCAGCGGCCCTCCATCGCCGATCTCGTCTCGATGATGGAGCACGGCGTCTCGGATCGCTATATCCAAGAGATGCGCGGACTGGGCTTGCGGCCGAACTCGGCGCAGACGCTGATTAAGATGCGCGATCACGGGGTCGGTTCGTCATTTGCGACAGCGGTAATGAAGGCATTTCCCGGGACAAGCGTTGACACATTGATCGAGCTGCGCGATCACGGCGTGGGGACGAGCTACATGCAGGAGATAGCGCGACTCGGCTTGCGCGTCAGCGCAGACGACCTCATCCGGCTGCGCGACCACGGCGTTTCCAGCTCGTTCATCGAGCGTATGCGCAGCCACGGATACACGCATCTGAGCGTGGACGAGTTGATTCGCTTGCGCGACAGCGGCTTCTAGAGACATGGTGCCCCTCAAGAGCGTTTGGGAGCGCGCGCTGCCTATATTCATAGGTATCGTTATCCTCAGCATTCCCGCGCAAGCGCAAGCGCCCGGTCAAACATTTACGATCCCAAGCGTTACCGCGGCAGCGCCGCCGAAGATCGACGGAACGCTCGACGATCCGGCATGGAAGACCGCCGCGCACGTGCTGCTGCAGTGGGACATCAGCTTTCAACGGCCTGCGACCGAAGCGACCGATGCGTATCTGCTGGTCGATAAAAAGTATCTCTACGTGGCGTTTGTCGCGAAGCAAAAAGAGCCGGTCATCGCGACGCAGCACACCAACGACCAACCGATGCCGAACGACGACGCCGTGCGCGTGTACTTCTGGCCAGGCGGCGATAGCGGAATCGAATACGGTTTCGTCTCCAACCCCATCGGCACGCGGTACCAGTTCTCAGCGGAGAACACGTCCTTTTCACCGGCGTGGGACTCTGTTGCGAAGACGACGCCCGACGGCTATGTGGTGACCGAGCGGATTCCGCTCAACGTCATGCGCGGAGATGGCCGCAGCACGTGGCGCGTTCAGTTCGACCGGCGTGTGCGCGCTGCGAATCAAACGTTCGAGTGGGCGCACGATCCGGCGCAAGGCGGCACCGACGCGTCTGTTTACGCCGGGTACTTACACGGCATGACGGTTGCCGGGCAAGGAACGCGGACGAAGCCGCGGATCGGTATCTACGGCCTGGGTCAATACGCCTCGGCGGCATCCGGCGGCTCGACCTCGCGGATCGGCGCGGACCTATCGGTGCCGCTGACGCAAACGTCGTCGTTCGTTGCAACGTTTCATCCCGATTACTCCAACGTCGAACTTGACCAGCAAAGCATTTCTCCAACTGCGTTTCCTCGGCGCTTTAACGAGGTGCGGCCGTTTTTCACTCAAGGGCAGAACTATTACAACGGATTCAACTGCAATGACTGCATCGACTATCCGCTGCTCTACACGCCTGCGATTCCGACTCCGCGCGATGGGTTCGCAATAGAGGGCAAGCAGGGGCAGCTGACGTTCGGAGCTCTGGATGCCGTCGGTATTTCCCGCAATGACGCGGCGCAGTCGTTATCGTGGCAGTCCCCGAACAAAAAGTATCAGGCGCTATACCAGCGCGTTGCCGTCGATGTGCCGGGCATTCATGACATCACGGAGTGGTATCAGGGAGTTGCCGGCAACGTTCACAACTTCAACGCGTATGCCACGCTTGGCGCCGAACGCGGATCGCTGATCGCCGATGCGCCCCAGGGCCGGTATCGCGAATACGGGATAAACCTCTACACGCCCAAATCTGGACTCTTCGCCGCCTATCACGACGTCGGCTCGCAATACGGTCCTCTCGACGCATTCAATCAAATCAACGACGTGCACGGGCCGAGTGTCTACGTCTTTAAAGAGTTTGACAACAAGCCGAGTTCGTTCATTCAAAGCATTATCGTATCGCAGGATTTGGGACGGATGCGCAACAGCATGGGTGCGCTCAATGACGCGTACGATTCGTTCTACGTCACCGTCGCGACCCGAAACCAACTCTTTCTCGGATGGAGCAGCGGAGACACCTGGCTGAATTTTGGGCCGGGCGCTGCCGGTGAAGCCAGCCAAAATGGGATCCAACTGACATACGGTTTTAATACGTCGACTCCGACGACGTTTACTTACAACGTCGGCCGTTTCGGCGCCGGCTTCCTGCGCAGCCCGTCACTCGCCACGACGGTTCGCTTGACGCGCCGAGGGAGCTTGACGCTGCAAGCTTTCAAAACCGACCAGGCTCTCGACAACGGCGCTCGCAATATCCAGTGGCTCGAACGCGCCAGCGTCGGATACCAGGCGGGCCCGGGCGAATCGTTTGCGATCGGCTGGCGGCGCATCATCGGCGCGGGCCCGACATTTTTCGGCCCCTCGCAGTTTTTGAACGCGACGAACGTTTCATTCGCCTTCTATAAGCGCATGCCGATGGCGGAGATCTATTTTGCCTATGGGGATCCGAATTTGCTGAACACGCAACACGATGTCATCCTGAAGATCATTCAGTATTTCGGAGCCGAGAAAGGCACCTAAGTGCCGTACCCAATCGAGGCGAGCACTTTCTGCGTCGCAACCGCCTCGGCGAACGTCGGTACGATACTCTCTCCCGTTTCGATCTCTTTGACGAATTCGTCGAGCAAGTCCATAATCGGCGGCACGTGCGCGTCCACCGCCCCGAAGCGCGCGTTGGACGAAGGTTTGCATTCGAGCTCGGACGTTTCTTCATCGTCGACGCTGAATAGCCGCATGGCGTGCAGTCCGCTGCCGCTCGCCACGGCCGTGCGATTCTCGCCGTGGGCCGCGACGGTCAGTGAGTTGACCGCAGTCGTCCCGTCAACGCTGACGCGCGCGATCACTCCCTCGCCGTAGTCGATTAACGCGAAGGCGCCGTCGTCGGCGGTAATTGTGAACGGGCCGCTCAAGTCCTCGCGCCGCGGATTTGCCGTGCGCAGAAAACCGGTGCTGCGCGCAGGCGCTCGGCCCGCCAGCCAGTTCGCGCTGTCGATAAGATGCGAGAGCAGTGCGCCGGCAATGCCGCCGCCTTTGCTGCGATCGAACCACCACGTGTTCGGCCGTTTGTTTTCCAGGCGAAGCATCGGCGCCAATTGCGTCAGCTCCAACTCGCGCAGAGGCGCGATATGGCCATTAGCGACCAATTCCTTGAGCGCAAACCGCTGCGGAACCCAGCGGAATTCGTGCATGACGGCAGTGGCCGTCGTGGCGCGTTTCGCCGCTGCGAGCATCTGTTCGGCCTGCTGCACGGAAAGAGCGAACGGTTTTTCGGCGATAACGTGCTTACCGGCGCCGAGCGAGGCCAGTACGTCGCCGTGGTGCGCGAAGGGCGGGTTCGCGATCGAAACGACGTCGAGCTCGCAGCCGCGCAGCATCGCTTCGCAGCTCTGGAAAGCATGGGGGATGTTGCGTTCCTTGGCTGCGTTCTTCGCGCTGTGCGGCGACGCGAGCGCGACGACTTCGAAGCGTTCGTGCGCGCTGAAAGCCGGCAGGTGGCCGCGCACGGCGAAGCCGCCGCCGACGATCCCAACTTTGTATTTTACAGGCATGTTTCGACCACGTCGATCGCGCGCAAGAGCTCGGTTTCGGAAATGACCAGCGGCGGTGTGAGCGACAGCACGTTGCCCTCGGTGCCGGATTGCAGAATGATGACGCCTCCTTTTAAAGCTCTTTCGACTGCGGCCCGCGCCTGCGCCGCGTCGCGCAGCTCGATTCCCCACATGAGTCCCCGGCCGCGCACGTCGAGGGCCTTTCCCGACGAGCGGAGCGTACTCAGCCTGGCTCCGAGCGATTCACCGAGCACGGCTGCGCGTTCCGGCAGCCCGCGCCCTTCGATTTCCGCGATGTTCGCAAGCGCGGCGGCGCATCCCAGCGGATTGCCGAGGTGCGTAGACGTATGCAGCGATTCGCCTTCGGAAACCGGCCACG
Source organism: Vulcanimicrobiota bacterium (assembly GCA_013036315.1). Taxonomy (GTDB): domain Bacteria; phylum Vulcanimicrobiota; class Vulcanimicrobiia; order Vulcanimicrobiales; family Vulcanimicrobiaceae; genus Rubrimentiphilum. Next base: position 24,157 of record JAAXMC010000121.1, on the reverse strand, counting down.
CATCCATGATCTCAGATGGAGCGATTGCCGCTGAAATGGGAAAGCCGTTGCCGAGCGCTTTTCCCAGGCAGAGAATATCGGGCACGACCCGTTCCTGGTCGCAAGCGAACATCGTGCCTGTTCGTCCGAAGCCGGTGTAGATCTCGTCGACGATGAACAGCATGCCGCGCTCGTGAGCGATGTCGCGCAGCCCGGAAAGGTAATCCTTCGGCGGGACGATGCACCCGCCGCGCCCTTGGATCGGTTCGACGACGAGCGCCGCGAGGTCATAGCGCCGCGAAAAAGCTCGCCGCGCGTATTCCAGCGCTTGTTCTCCGCCGTGCGCGCGCGGATAGTCGAGCAGGAGCGTCCGCTCCGGCAGCCACGCCAAAAACGGTTCGCGAAACTTCTTGATGCCGGCGAGTTCGAGCGTACCGATGCTCAACCCATGATACGATCCGCGAAATGCGGCGAATGCCGGTTTTCCGGTGACCAGCGCCGCGGTTTTCATCGCGGCTTCGATCGCGTCCGCGCCGCTGGAGCCCAAGAACGTCTTCGTGAGGTTGCCGGGAGCGATCGCCGCGAGCTTTTCGAGTAGTCGCGCTTTTATTTCGGCGGGGTGAACGTCACCCATTCCGTGCATCAACTGCGCGGCTTGCTTTTGCAGAGCGGCCGCGACGTTCGGATTGGTGTGACCGGAGTTTGCGACGCCGAAGGCCGCGGTGAGATCCACGTAGACGTTGCCGTCGACGTCGGTTACCGTCGCGCCGGTGGCCGATTCCCAGAAGATCGGGAAGTCGTCGCCGAGGTACGTCACGTTGGGCGATTCGTACTTTCGCAGCAAGTGCGCGAGCTCGCGCGAGCGCTTTCCCGGAATTGGAGTCAAAACGTCTTATCGATCCATTTTACGAAGTCGCCGATGCGCGGGCGCCCGCCATGATTGCCGTGCAGCGGCGGGTCTTGCAATTCTCCGAACCGACTCAAACGCACCGCGCCGGCGTTCACGCCTAGCTCGATGAGGTCGGGGCGATCGCCGGCGATTGCAAAACCCTCAAGCGCCAGACCGTGGCGCTGTAAATACTCAAGCGCTTCGGCGGGATCGCGCACCGTGACGGCGCCGGTGATGCGCGGGAGGAACGGGGGCGGGTCATCGAGCGCACTGCTCGCCGCCGACTTGCGGAATCCGGCCAGCGCGCGCGCATGTGCAACCTCAGCGATGCGCTGCTCCGCGCCGCGCGGGAACTCGACGGCGCCAGCCTCGATTGCTTTTTGCAGCAGATCGGAAAATTCGGCTGCGCTCACATTCCCGCCGCCTTCGACGAACAGGACGTGTAGCGAAAGACAGCCTTCCGTGTCGTACAGAACGATGTCTCGCGCAGCTGCTCGCGCAATATCGTGAGCAGCGCCGGCGCCGGAAAGCGCTTCGCGCGCTATGTAACCCGCGCTGGCGCGCGGACCGAATCCGACGAAACGGGCCTCAGGCTGCAACGCGCGACGAACCGTCGCGAGCGTTTCGGTTTTTCCGAAGGCCACCACCGCATCAAATGATTCGAGCGCCGGCGCCGCTTCGTCAGACGAACGCCAGAGTTCCGCCCGCGCGCCCTCGCGGAATTCCGCTCGCTCTTCATGCAGTGTTTGGAAGAACGCGGAAATCAGGTAATCCTCGCGGTCTTTGACGAGCACGTCGCATTTGGCGCACAGCGCAAAGATCGCCGCGGGCAAGGCTACGCCGATCGTCGTGCGGCTGGAAATGACGCAAACGCCGCCGATCGGCGCGGCGTACGCGTCGGTGCGTCCCGCGCGCGAGCGAAATCCGTCGAGAATTTCCAGCTCGCCAAGCTCGCCGGCGATCGTCGCGGTGATTGCGTCCGATGTGATCGACAAGAAGAGCCGGTCCAGGCCGTACTCGACGACGGGAACGGAGTAACCGGTGCGTTCAGCGATGCGTTGAGCCGCCTCTACGCGCGCAGGAAAATAGGCGTCGCGCCAGCGTTCGGCCGCATCGGCAATTGCGCCGACGATCGTTTTCGCGGGAAGCTTTGAGAGCGCGGTCACGAGATTGCGGCGCGCAGCGATTCGGCGTCGAGCGAGCAGCCGCGCAGTTCCGCTCCCTGCTCGCGCCCGAACAAGATGATGCCACCCTCAACAACGGCTCCCAGATCTTCGGTTTGTATTGCAACGCAAGAAGACCGGTTGGCCAAATCGACGTGCACCAGTGCGCCAACGACGCCGGGCGGGAGTTTTTTGCCATTCTCATCGACAGCATACGAGCGCAGCCACGGCGGGGCGATCTTCACGCGCGGTTCCTCGTCTCCGGCGCGGTCGTAATACTGGCTGAGGAGTTCGGTCATACCGTACTCCGCTATGATTGAAGAGGTTGGAATCCCAAAAGCGAGCGAGAGATCGTCATACAACTGAGTCCGGCTGATCTGCCGCGTGCGACCCTTGAACCCGCCGGTTTCCATGATCTTCGACCCAGCGGGCAGCGGCAACGTCGTGGGCCCATACTCGTGCAAGGTGTCAAGTAGCGTGAGGAATGCGAAAGCGGTGCCGGCAATGATAACCGGCACGCCGTCTTTCGCAGCATTGCGCGCATCTTGAACAAAGCGATCGACGAGCAGCGAATCACCATGAAGATACCAGCCGGCCTTGTCACCGAAATCTTCAGCAGCAAGGTCCATCATATAACCCAATGATGATTGCGGAACGTGCGCCGGGTCGGGCACGAGCATTAGAAAACGGAATTCCGTGTTCGCGTGGCGCAGGATGCCGTCGCTGAATCCTGCGAGCGAGGAAGACATGTAAAGCACGGCGTCCTCGATATAGTGTTTGCCACGGGCGCCGCTCGTCGTGCCGCTCGTCTCAAATGTGCGAAATGCCTGCGTGGGATCGAACGTGCACAGCGCCGCTTCCTTGAACGCGGCGGCGGGGACGGGTGGGATCCGATCCCAGGTTGCGGGCATTCGATCGAATGTCACTCCGAGAGCCGCACAGTACCGCGCGTATGGCTCATTGAATCGCAATTGATGCGCTAAGATGCGCAGGGCGAGATCGTCGAAATCCTCGACGTGCCGGCGTTCAATAGCGCGGACTATCTCCGCGTCCAGCGCGCCGGCCTCCGCGCGGTAGTCGGAGTTCACGCGCGGCGGCGGCTCGTAATCAGCCCGCTGTTCAGCCCGTTGGTCGCCAAGCCGCCGTTGAAACGCGCCGACTCGACCTTGATGCAGCGGTCGACAACCACGTCCAATCCGGCAGCGTCGGCGAGCTGGATTGCCTCCTCATTGATCACGCCGTACTGAAACCAGATCGCTTTCGCTCCGGCCGCGATCGCTTCGCGCGCGAGCTCCACGACCTCGCTCGGTTTGCGAAAAACGTCCACGATATCCGGCGCACCGTGTTCGGCCGCATATACCGCGAGGGAAGGATAGGCTTTAACGCCATCGATCGCGGCGATTGTCGGATTGATCGGCGTCACGTCGAAACGGCCTTGTGTGCGCAGATAGCTGAAAACTGTGTAGCTCGGCCGCAATGGGTTTGCGGACGCGCCCACCATCGCGACGGTTTTACTGCGCGCGAGCAGCGCTTGCCGCTGCGCGACCCCCTCCAAGATCACGCGGGTCCTTCGACAAGCTCAGGACGGGCTGCGGCCCGGAGAGCGTTGTCCAAGTCCCAGATCAAATCGTCGGCGTCTTCGAGGCCCACGGAGAGCCGGATGCCTTCGGGCGCGACGCCGGACTTGCGGAGCTCGTCGTCGTCGAGCTGCGAATGCGTCGTCGAGGCGGGATGAATGACGAGGCTCTTCATGTCGCCGACGTTTGCGAGATGACTCCAGAGCTCGAGCGCATCTATGAAGCGGCGCGCAGCCTCGCGGCCGCCGCGAATGCCGAAAGTAAAAATCGAACCCGCGCCGCGCGGAAGATATTTTTCTGCGAGCTTATGCTGGGGATGCGAGGGAAAGCCGGGGTAGCTGACCCACTCCACGTCGGGTCGCTTCGATAAGAAGTCCGCGATCGCGCGCGCATTGCGAACGTGCGCTTCCATGCGAATCGGCAGCGTTTCCAGTCCCAGCAAGAGAAGCCAGGCGTCCATCGGCGCCATCTGCGCGCCGACGTCGCGCAAAATCTCGGCGCGCGCGCGCATCAGGAACGCGTACTCGCCGAACGTTTCGCTGAAAACTTTGTCGTGATAGCCCGGGCTCGGCTCCGAGAGCAGCGGAAAGCGTCCATTGTCCCACGGGAACGTGCCGGACTCCACGACCACGCCGCCGATGACGGTGCCGTGGCCGGAGATGAATTTCGTCGCCGAATGCGTGACGATGTCCGCGCCGTGCTCGATCGGACGGCAGAGGTATGGAGAGGCGAACGTGTTATCGACGACGAGCGGAATGCCGGCGGCATGCGCGATGCCGGCGAGAGCTTTCAAATCCGCGACCGTTCCGGCCGGATTACCGATTGTCTCCGCAAACAGCAATTTGGTTTCGGGTTTGATGGCCGCCGCGATGGCCGCGTGGTCGTCGGCCGGCACGAACGTCGTTTCAATTCCCAAACGTTTCAGCAGCACCGTAAACTGCGTGATCGTTCCGCCGTAAATATTCTGCGAACAGACCAGATGGTCGCCGTTTTGCGCCAGGGATAAAACGACGCCGAGTTGCGCGGCCAGCCCGCTGGAGAAAGCGACAGCGCCAAGTCCGCCCTCCAGACTCGCCATGCGTTCTTCGAAAGCCGCGACCGTTGGATTGCTGATCCGGCTGTAGATGTGACCGTAGCTGCGCAATTGGAAGAGCTCGGCCGCCTGCTCCGTGGAACCGAAGACATACGCTGCGGTTTGGTAGAGAGGCATGACGCGGGACCCCGTCACGGGGTCTGGGGGCGTACCGGCGTGGATGGCACGGGTCGCGAACCCGAACTGGCGATCTTGCATGGTCACTTGTGCTTCGACCCGAACCTCGGTGGTACCCCAGCGTAGTCGAGAGGAGAGCGACCGATGCCCATGACTTTGACGGAAAAGATCCTCGCGCGGCACGCCGCGCTCGACGCGGTCGAACCCGGACAGATCATCAACGCGAAAGTTGATCTCGTGCTCGCCAACGAGCTCTCCGCGGCGGTCGCAATCGGCGTGATGCGCCAAACGAAAGGCGCGGATCGCGTTTTCGACCGCGAAAAAATCGCGCTGGTAGAGGATCATTTCGTTCCGGCCAAAGACGCTCAGTCGGCCAAGATCGCAAAGCTGATGAAAGATTTTGCGATCGAGCAGAACATCAAACACTTTTTCGACGTGGGCCGCGGCGGCATCGAGCACGTCGTTCTACCGGAAGAGGGCCTGGTCGCGCCGGGCGAGCTGATCGTCGGCGGCGACTCGCACACGTGCACCTATGGCGCGTTCGGCGCGTTCGCAACCGGCATGGGTTCCACCGACATCGCGGCGGCATTCGTACTTGGGGAAGTGTGGCTCAAGGTTCCGGCCAGCATCAAACTGATCTACAGCGGCAAACCCGGCGAGATGGTCTTTGCCAAAGATATCATGCTGAAGACCGTCGGCACGCTCGGCATCGACGGGGCCACCTATCGCGCGATTGAGTATCACGGCACTACCGTGGACGAGCTCTCGATCACCGGGCGCATCACGATGGCGAACATGGCGATCGAAGCCGGCGCGAAGAACGGCATCTTTCACGCCGACGCCAAAACGATCGCTTACGTCAAGGAGCGCACGGACCGCGATTTCATCGTCGAAAAAGCCGATCCCGACGCGCGCTACGAGCGCGAGATAGAGATTGATATCGGCTCGTTGGAACCCCAAGTCGCCTGCCCGCACACGCCCGACAACGTGCACCCGATCTCCGAAGTAACGCGCGACGAGATTCTGGTCGACCAAGTCTTCATCGGGTCATGCACCAACGGATACATTGAAGATTTGCGCATCGTCGCCAAAATTCTCGACGGCAAGAGAATCGATTCACGCCTGCGTGTCATCGTAAATCCGGGTTCGCAAAAAGTCTGGATGCAAGCCGCAGAAGAGGGAGTTCTCGGAAAACTCGCCGCCGCGGGATGCGTCGTGAATACGCCGGGCTGCGGCGCCTGTTTCGGCGGACACATGGGAACGCTGGGCGACGGCGAGCGCTGCATCTCTACCACGAACCGCAATTATGTCGGCCGCATGGGGTCGCCCAAGGCCGAGGTGTATTTAGCTTCGCCGGCGACGTGCGCCGTCTCGGCGCTGACCGGGCGGATCACCGATCCGCGCGTTGAAGCCGCGGTGACGGCCTAATGCAGGCAACGCTTCGCGGCCACGCTCACAAGTACGGCAAGAACGTGGACACCGACGTGATCATCCCGGGGAAGTATTGCAACATCATCGATATTGCCGAGCTCGGTAAACATGCGATGGAAGGGTTAGATCCCGAGTATGCGTCGCGGATGAAACCCGGCGACGTTATCGTCGCCGATTCGAACTTCGGGTGCGGCTCGAGCCGTGAGGTCGCACCGATCGCGATCAAGGGCTCCGGCACGTCGGCCGTGATCGCAAAGAGTTTTGCGCGGATATTCTACCGCAATGCGCTCAACATCGGGTTGCCGATCTTTGAATCGCCCGAAGCGGTCGATGCCGTTGAAAGCGGCGACGAGCTGGAGATAGAACCCGCCGGCGGCGTGATCCGGAACCTTACGAAGAACGAAACGTATACTGCGGCGGCTTTTCCGCCCTTTATGCAGTCGCTCATCGACGCGGGCGGGTTGCAGGCGTACGTCGAGAAGCGCTTGGCCGAGAAAGCTTAGGGCACGCCCATCCCGCCGGCTCCCGGCGATAGATTATCCAGCCAGTTGTATTTGGGCCGGTAAGCGGCGGTGAAAGGTACACTGTCGTTGCTCAACGCCAGCATGCCGATCATGTCCGTAAACGAATCGTGCGTTCCGACGAAGGTGAGCGTTCCGCCGTTGGGCAGTGAAACGACCACGCGCACGTTCTTGCCATCGACAGAACCGAACAGCGGGTACTTCTTGCCGTCCTGATCCAGATACTCGCCGGTCAGGACGTTGTCTTTTTGAGTAATCTTGAAGTGCGTGTATGTCACGCCGGTGAGGCGCTGAATTTGGATCTCCCAAACACCCGAGATGCCAACCCGCGGGACAAAGGAGTCTTTCGGTGGAGCGGGCGTGGCTTTCGTGGGGATCTTGACGCTTGCCGAAGCGGCCGGGGCCGGTGCCGGAAGCGTGGCCGCGGGGTGCGGCGTAGGGGTAGCGGCGCTCGCAGCCAGCGTGACGATCAATAGAAGAGGGTTCACGGGCGTTGGTACTCCTTTTGCTCCTTAACTACGCCCAGCGCCGTTCCGTTTCCGGGTAAGGGCCTGCTTGCCGGCCCCGCGGGGGATGGCCCCCCTTGTCCCGGCTGATATAATGTTCTGGCTGTGAAAGAGAAGATTCATCCCAAATGGTACCCCGAGGCCCGCGTGCACTGCGCGTGCGGCAGCACTTTTACGACCGGATCGACGATTCCGGAGATCGCGGTTGAAATCTGCTCGGCGTGCCATCCGCTCTTCACCGGCCAGCAAAAATTCGTAGATACGGCCGGCCGCGTTGACAAATTCCGTCAGCGCGAGCAGATCGCCAAGCGCAAGCAGGAAGAGGCCGCTGCGCGCAAAGCCAAGCGCGAGGCCGAAAAAGCCGCAGCCGAAGTTTAACTGAACCTCACAGATCGACTCGACGCGATAGCCAAGCGCTTCGACGAGATCGAAGGCGAGCTCGCGCACCCCTCGGAGACATTCGATCAAGCGCGCTACACCGCGCTCGTAAAGGAACGCGCCGCCCTCGAAGAGACCGTCGAGGCTTATCGCGCGTATCGTAAGGTTGCCGAAGAGATCGCGGCCAACGACGAGTTGCTCAAGGATCGCAGCGACCCGGAGCTCGCGCAACTGGCCGAAGAAGAAGTCAAAGGACTGCGCGAAAAAGGCAAAACGCTCGAGGATCGACTGCAGCTCCTGCTCATCCCGAAAGACCCCGACGACGAGAAAGACGTATTCATCGAAATTCGCGCCGGCGCGGGCGGCGATGAAGCGGCGATATTCGCGGGCGATCTCGCGCGCATGTACATGCGTTACGCGGAGTCGCAAGGCATGCGCGTGGAACCGGTTTCACAAAGCGAGAGCGACGCGGGCGGCTACAAAGAGATCGTCTTCGCTGTAAAGGGGCACTCGCCGTACCGGCACTTCAAACACGAATCGGGCGTTCACCGCGTGCAGCGGGTGCCGGTGACTGAAGCGCAAGGGCGCGTGCACACCAGCACGGCTACGGTCGCGGTGCTGCCTCAGGTGGACGACGATTTTCAGGTCGAGATAAAATCTTCCGACCTGCAGATCGATACGTACAAATCCAGCGGGGCCGGCGGCCAGTACGTCAACAAGACGGAGTCGGCGATCCGGATAACGCACGTGCCGACCGGAATGATAGTGGCGTCGCAGCAGGAGCGATCGCAGATTCAAAACCGCGAAAAAGCGATGCAGATGCTGCGCGCGATGCTGTACGATCGAAAGCGGCGCGAAGCCGAAGAAGCGGTCGGCTCGATGCGGCGCAGCCAAGTCGGCACGGGAGACCGTTCGGAAAAGATTCGCACATACAACTATCCGCAAGATCGCATTACCGATCACCGGATCAACCAAAACTTCGGCAACCTCCGGGGCGTGATGGACGGCGCGATGGGACATATCGTCGACGAGCTGCTCAAGGACGAACGCACGCGGCTGCTCAGCGGAGACGCGAGCGTTGCTTAACGAACGCACCGGTGAGCCGGCGGCTTATGTCAGCGGCTACGCCGGCTTCTTTCGGCGGGAATTCGCGGTCGACGAACGCGTGCTGATCCCGCGCCCCGAGACGGAACATCTTATAGAAGATGCGCTGGCATTCTTAGGCGCTTTGGGATCTGCGCGCGTGCTGGATGTGGGCACGGGCAGCGGCGCGATCGCGTGCACGATCGCGTGCGAGATACCGGATGCAGTCATTGAGGCGACGGACATCAGCGCAGACGCATTGTCGGTCGCGCGGGAAAACGCGGCTCGGCTCGGAGTTGCGGATCGCTGCGCGTTCACTCTCGCCGATATCGCTCGGGCCGGCGCGCCGGCCTTCGATGTGATCGTCGCAAATCTGCCGTACATTCCGAGCGCCGATGTGCCGCAAAAACCCGATCCCGTCGGGTTCGAACCGCGCGTCGCCACGGACGGCGGTTTCGACGGTTTGGAACAGTATCGCAAACTGCTGGCGGCCGCGCCGCGGCTCGTGCGCGCGGGGGCGCTCGTTTTGATGGAAGCCGCCCCTCCGACGATGGCTGCGCTGCGAGCCCTGGCTGAATCAGCCTTCCCCGGGGCCGCGATAACCGTACACCGGGATTACGCCGGTTTAGACCGCTACCTGCGCGTTGCGACTAGGTGAAAACTCCGGCCTGACGGAATAACCTAGTCCCGAGTGGCCAAGTACATTTTCTTTACCGGCGGCGTCGTCAGCTCGCTTGGTAAGGGCATCACGGCAGCCTCGCTCGGGCGGCTGCTGAAGGCGCGCGGGATCAGCGTTTCGGTTCAGAAACTTGATCCGTACATCAACGTCGACGCCGGCACCATGAACCCGTATCAACACGGGGAAGTCTTCGTCACCGAAGACGGCGCGGAAACCGATCTCGATCTCGGTCACTACGAACGTTTCATCGACGAGAATTTGTCGCGCGCGAACAACGTGACCGCCGGCCAAATCTACAATTCCGTGATCGACAAGGAACGCCGCGGCGACTATTTGGGCGCCACCGTTCAAGTGATTCCGCACATCACCAACGAGATAAAGTCGCACATCAAGCGGGTCGCCGAAGAGAGTCACGCCGACGTATGCATCGTCGAAGTCGGCGGGACAGTCGGCGACATCGAATCGCTGCCGTTCCTCGAGGCGATCCGCCAAATTCGTTACGACGTCGGCGACGAGAACGTCATGTTCGTTCACTTGACGCTGATGCCGCACCTCGGCGCGCCCGACGAGCTCAAGACAAAGCCGACGCAACATTCCGTTCGCGAACTGCGCGGCATCGGAATCATGCCGGATGCAATCGTTTGCCGCACCGCGACCTCTACGCCGATGGCCGTCGAGATAAAAGAAAAGATCGCGTTATTCTGCGACGTCCCGCCGAGCGCTGTGGTGCAAAACGCCGATGCGCCGACAATCTACCAGGTCCCGCTGAATTTGGAAGCCGAAGGCCTGGCCGAAGCCGCGGTGCGCAAGCTGCATCTCTTGCCCGCGCGGCCGCAGCTCGAAGAGTGGGCTTCCGTCGTCGATCGCATCCTGCATCCGGACCGGCGCGTTACAATCGCCATCGTAGGAAAATACGTCGAACTCAAAGACGCATACATTTCGATCAACGAAGCGCTGCATCATTCGGGTATCTTTCACAATGCGGCGGTCGACATCCGTCGCATAGATTCGGAGACGATCGAGAACGAAGGCGCCGGCGTGCTGCGCGCGGTGCACGGCATATTGGTCGCTCCGGGTTTTGGCGCTCGGGGCGTAAAAGGCAAACTGCGCGCGATCAAATATGCGCGTGAAAGCCGCGTGCCGTTCTTAGGAATTTGCTACGGAATGCAGCTGGCGTGCGTCGAATTCGCGCGCAACGTATGCGGCCTGCCGGAATCGATGACGCGCGAGGTGGACGAGACGACGATCGATCCGATCATCGACTTCATGCCCGATCAGCGCAACTTAGAAGTGTACGGCGGCACGATGCGCCTCGGCTCCTACTCATGCGAGCTCGAACCGGACTCGCATGCGGCAGAAGCCTACGGTGAATTACAGGTCAGCGAACGCCACCGCCATCGCTACGAATTCAACAACCGCTATCGCGCGCTCTTCGAAGAACACGGTATGCGTTTCACAGGGCACCACGTGGTGGGGAAGACGACGCTCGTCGAACTGATCGAACTGCCGGCCGATATGCATCCGTGGTTCGTCGGCACACAGGCGCATCCTGAATTTAAATCGCGTCCGAACCGGCCGGCGCCGTTGTACCGCGATTTCGTCGGCGCCGCCTTGGTGCACGAAGAGCGGATGCGGGAAGAACCTTTGAAACAACATGGAGGCGTAACCCGGCCGTCAGCGAGTGAAACGAGCGCTGTGGATGCAGCACGGAGGTGAGTGCCAGGCAGCTGGCACAGGCATCGGCTAGTCTTGCGAGGAGTGAAACGCATCGAACGCATCCGGCTCTATCCCACTCCCAACCAGGAGCGGCGATTATGCTTTATGCTCGATGTTACGCGCGAACTCTACAACGCACTCCTGCAGGAACGGCGCGACGCGTACCGCGATCGCGGTATCACGATCTCGACAAGACAACAGTACTCCGAGCTTACCGGTTTGCGCAAAGAGGATGCGCGCGTGGCCGCCGTCTATCGCGAATGCGAGGACGCGGCGCTGCACCGATTACACTTGGCGATGCAGGCCTTCTTCCGTCGTATGAAACGCGGCGAAACGCCGGGCTATCCACGTTTTAAAGGATATGCGCGCTGGAACCAGCTCGAGTTCTCGCACGGAGATCGCGCGCTGCGATTCGACACGCTGCAAGGGCGACTCACCGTTCCCGGTGTTGGCCGGGTGAACGTGCGCAAGGGTCGCGTTGTGCCGGCGTGCGGCCGGGCCTGGATTGTCGCCAAGAACGGGCGCTGGTATGCCTGTTTTGAATGCGAGCGTGCTGAAACGCCGCTTCCTGCGACGGGAACGCTAATCGGGATCGACCGAGGCGTGCACGTGCTGGCGGCGACGTCACAGGGAGAGTTGATTGACAACCGCGCTTTCGGCGAACGCTACCGGAGTCGTGTTGCCCGCCATCAGCGCAACCTTGAATCGCTGACACTGCGTGATAATGCGGGACGAGTATGCAATCGCCGGGATCCCGCTCGAAAGGCGGCGGTCTTGCGGCTAGCGCGCGCGAAAGAGCGTGAAGCCAACCGGCGCCGCGATTACCTGCACAAGATGGCCCGCAAGCTTGTCCGCAGCGCGGACGTGATTGGAATAGAGGCCTTGAACTTGCGCGCGATGACACGCAGCGCAAAGGGAACGCCCGAGCAGCCCGGCCGCAATGTAGCGGCCAAAAGCGGTCTGAATAGAGCAATGCTCGATGCAAGTTTTGGCCAATTCGAACGGCTGATCGGCGAGAAAGCGGAAGAAGCTGCTCGTACGATCGTTCGAGTTGACCCCCGTTTCTCGTCGCAGGAGTGTTCGCGGTGCGGACACGTCGCGGCGAGGAGTCGCCGGAGAAGGCGTTTCTGTTGCCTTAGCTGTGGTTATACGAACCACGCCGATGTCAACGCGGCGCTGGTGATCCGGGGACGAGCGCAGTTGGCGCTCTCAAGATTGCCGGATGCCGGTGCGGAGCCGGTTATGCAGCACGTTGCTGCATAAGGTACTCACAACGAACATTCATTCAAGCGACGTCACTGCGGTCGTCCTAACCCGCAACGAAGAGCGGAACCTCCCGCGAGCGCTCAGTTCGCTGCCCGCGGGCATGCCGGTCCTCGTTATCGATCATGGCTCGAGCGATCGAACGCGCGAGATTGCGCGCGAACGGGGCGCGGAAGTCATCGACCGCCCGTTTGAGGGTTTCGTAGCGGCACGCCGCTTCGCGTTGACGCAAGTGCGAACGGAGTGGACGCTGATGATCGACGCCGACGAGGCGCTGGACGATGTTCTGCGCGACTCGATTGCGGGCGCGCGCGGCAACGTCAACGGGTATTTCGTTCTACGAACCACATTTTACCGCGGACGAGCGTTGCGCATGTGGCGCGACGAGCCGCTGCTGCGGCTATTTAAAACGAAAGACGTCCGTATCGATCCTTTCCCTTCCGCGGGCGGAAGCGCGCAGCTTCACGAACGCTGCACGTGCGAGCCGCCGCTCGGAACGTTGGCGGGCACGTTACTGCACTATTCATACCCAACGCACGCGGCGTATGCGGCAAAGTATGATTTCTACACGTCGATAGAGGCGCGGGGCCTGCAGCCGTCGCGAGCTCGCGCCGCAAGGGAAATCGCCGGCGCAATTCCCCGGTTCTTCTGGTATCTGTTCGCGCGCGGAGCGCTTGCCGACGGAGTTTCCGGCGCCCGCATTGCCTGGCATTCCGCGCTCTATCCGGCGATGGTGCGCATAAAGGCGCTCCACAATACGTGAAGCGTCGTGTTGCGTTAGACGCGCGACTTACGCGTCAGTTGTCGGTGGGGATGCAAACGTACGTGCGCGAGCTCACCGCCCGTCTTCCAAGAGTTGCTCCGGATCTAGAGTTCGTGACATTCCGGGATGGTGGAAATTTTGGCTGGGCGGAGCAGGTGCGGCTGCCGCTGGCACTACGCGCTGCAAAGCCGGCGCTGACGCACTTCATGTCGCAGTACGCTCCGGCACTTCCGCCACGGCCGTATATCGTGACGATCCACGACCTCATCCATTTGCTGTTTCCGGAGAATTTCAAGTCGAAGGTTGGTCCGTACTACCGAACCGTCGTGCGTTTTGCCGCCGCGCGCGCGGCGCGCGTGATAACCGACGACGATAGAACGCTGGCCGACTTAGAACGCTTTCTGAACGTTCCGGCCGGGCGCGTGCGCGTCATTCCGCTTGGGGTCGACGATCGATTCTTGCGGCCCATAGAGCCGCGCCAATCCGGCCGGCCATATTTTCTTTACGCGGGAAACCATCGCGCGCATAAAGATCTGGGCACGCTGCTGCGCGCCTGGAGCGCTCTGCCGGAGAGCATCGCCGTAGATCTCTTACTGACCGGCGAGGACGACGTGGGCGCCGCTGATTATATGCGCTCGGGGCGCAGAGTTGCGACGCTCGGAACTCTTTCGGCAGAGGAGCTTGCCCGATACTACGCCGGCGCAGTTGCGCTCGTGCACCCGGCTTTGCGCGAGGGATTCGGTTTGCCGATGCTCGAGGCGATGGCTGCGGGTTGTCCGGTGATTGCGTGTGCCGATGCGCTGCCCGGCGTGCTGCACGGTGCCGCGCTGACGTTTCCCGCCCGTGACGCAGTCGCGGCAACCGAAGCGATGCGCAGAGTGGTCAGCGACCAGGGGCTGCGCACGAGGCTCGTTAATGAAGGCCGGGCCCGAGCGGAAACGCTGACGTGGGACCGCTGCGCTCGCGCAACCGCGGACGTCTATCGAGAAGTACTGGAGGAATCGACTCGGTGAAACGGTTGGCCTGGGTCCTCGCCGCGGCGACGCTGCTTGCCGCGACGCACGCTCCCAAACATGTGGGAAAGCGGATTCGCCCGATCGTGGTGATCCTCAACGGCACACACCTTTCGGTCAATCCCGGCCCGCGATTCTACCACTATCATCTGCTCGTTCCGGTGCGGCGGATCATCGAGGCGATCGGATTGCAGTTTCAAAGGTCGGGCCGCAACGTAACGACCTATGTGGGCGCCAAGCAAATTATGCTGAGGATCGGAAGTACGCGCGCCTTGGTCGACGGCGATCCGGTCTATTTAGACGCTGCGCCCGTGGAGATCGGCAACACGCTCTATGCGCCTTTGCGTTTCTTTACGGCCGCGCTCGACGCGCAAGCCAATTTCGACCGTCAAACCAACAGCGTCGAGATTGTTTCGAGTCTCGTCGGCCGAAGCGGACCGGGAACCAGCGGTACAGGTACCCGGACGCGCGGCACGGTGACGGCGGTCGATCTGGATTCATCACCGACTACGGTGACGCTGACCTATAACGCGTCGGTCCGGACGCTGCCGATCAACGCCAACGCGCAGGTGATCGTTCAAGACGTAAACACCGGCACGTCCAACTCCGGCGAGCTCAGCGACATTCACGCGGGGGATTGGGCGCAGGTCACGCTGGATAGAAGCGGCCGCGTCAAACAGGTCGTTGACGCGTATGGTTCGCATACAGGGACGATCGCTGCGGCTGCGTCGGGCGTGATCGTGTTGGGCGACGGACATGTCATCAGTCCCAGCCGGGCAACCTCGATCACGTTGAACGGATCCGCCGTTACGATCGATCGACTTCAGGTCGGCGATGCGGTTGCGGTGCGGTACAATATCGACACGTCGGAACCACGGCAAATTATCGCGACGCGAAAAGTAACGCCGGCAACTCCAACCGCCGGCACACCGGTTATCGAGAGCGTCAGCGTTTCACCCGAGCATCCTTTGAGAAAGGGCGACACGCTCTACGTGAGCCTGCGCGGAACGCCGGGTGGTCTGGCGAGCTATGATTTGGGTCCGTACGTCACCGGTCTTCCGCTGCGTGAGAGCGCAAGCGGCAGTTACGCGGGGAACTACAGAGTGGCGGCCGGCGTGAATTTCGCCGACGTGCCGGTCTTTGGGCACTTGAACGTGCGCGGCGCGGACGCTCCGGCCGGGGAATCTTCGACCCTGGTCTCGGTCTCTACCGAGCCCCCGGGCATCAACGATTTTGCGCCTGGGAACGGCGTGACCGTAAACACTAGCCGCCCCAGCATTTACGCGACGTTCGGCGCCGGCGTCGTGCCGGTCAACGCATCGAGTGCGATGATTGAGGTCAACGGACACGACGTCACATCGGCCGCGACACGCAGCGCACGGTTTATCGATTACATGCCCGAAGTCGATTACCGCAACGGCCCCGTGCGTGTCATCGTGCGCGTTGCCGACGAAGCTGGGAATACGGCAACGAAGAGCTGGACGTTCTACATCAAATCGAGGTAACCGAATGAAAAGATTGACTGCGTTCGCAGCGCTGGCGCTGCTGCTGGCGTCGTGCGCCGGAAACCAGACCGGGGCCGGAGGCGCTGGCGCGCCTCTGGTGATCGCCCGCGTGAAGGATGCCGTCATTCTGGATCCGGCGCAAGCTACCGACGGCATGTCGCTCAACCTCACGCAAGAAATGATGAAGGGCTTGGTCGAGTTCAAACTCGGAACGTTCGACGTTACGCCGTCCATCGCGCAGAGCTGGAAGATGAGTGCCGACGGACTGCACTGGACGTTCTCGCTGAAGAAGGGCTTAAAGTTTTCCGACGGGACACCGATCGATGCGGCGGCGGTCAAGTTCAATTTCGATCGGTGGCGGCTGACCAAAAATCCGTATCACCAGAATTATCCGTACGGTTACTACGCGGACATGTTCGGTGGATTTCCCGGCCTCATCAAAGATGTCGCCGCGCCAGATGCGCAAACGGTGGTCTTCACGCTGGCGCGGCCGCTCGGCCCGTTCTTGCGCGACCTTGCGATGCCGCCGTTTGCGATCGCATCGCCCTCGGCGGTTCGCGGAGATCTCGCGGACTTTGGAACGCGGCCGGTGGGCTATGGGCCATATATGCTCAAGGAATGGGTTAAAGACGATCACATAACGCTTGCCGCCAACCCCACCTGGCAAGGCGTCAAGCCTGTTTATGGCACAGTAATCGTTCGCGACATTCCGGATCAAGCCACGAGCGTGCTCGAAATGCAGCGCGGCGGAATAGATGTGCTGACCGATCCGCGGCCCGATGATGCGGTGCAGCTCGCCAAACGCTCCGGAATCACGGTCTACCAGCAGCCTTCGAACAACAATTCATATGTAGCCCTCAATGTGCAGAAAGCCCCGTTCGGTAAACTTGCGGTTCGCCAAGCGATCGCGTACGCGATCGACGTGCGCGCGATCGTCAAGGCGTTTTATACCGCCGGAGCGGTCGTCGCGAGCAATTGGACGCCGCCGGGAATGCTCGGAGAGAATCCCGCGCTGCAGCCCTACCCGTACGATCCGGCAAAAGCCAAGCAGCTCTTGGCGCAGGCCGGCCTGCCCAACGGCTTTAGCACCAACCTTTATTATCCAACCATTCCGCGGCCATATATGCCCGAGCCGCAGCGAATCGCCGAAGCCATTCAAGCCGATCTCAAGAAGGCCGGGATCAACGTGACGCTCGAGCCGTTCGAATGGGGAGTCTTTCTCGACAAAATCCGCAACGGCGAGCATGAAATGTGCCTGATCGGGTGGAGCGGCGACAACGGCGATCCCGACAATTTCTTCTACCCGCTGCTCGATAAAGACAGCGCGCTCGCGAAGCCCAACGGCCAGAACTATTCGTTTTGGGAAGACGATGCGTTTCATGGTTTGATTCTGAAAGGCCAAGCCACGCTCGACGACGCCGCGCGTGCCGCGATCTACCGCCAGGCCAATGCCATGGTGCACGACCTTGTTCCGGCTCTGCCGATCGTCCATACGACGGTTCCGGTTGTCCTAAAGTCCGCCATCGGCGGTTTCGTACCGAGTCCGGACACGCACATCGCTTTTGAATACCTTCACCCGAAGTAATGTCATGAATAGGGATTGCATTTTCTGCAAGATCGTTATGAAAGTGTCATGGTGAGCTTGTCGAACCACGCCCGAGCAGCGTCCGAAGGACGCATGACGAGGGCCGCATGAGTAACACTGATTGTATTTTCTGTAAGATGGTCGCTACGTGTGTCATGGTGAGCTTGTCGAACCACGCCCGAGCGACGGCGAGGGCCGCATGAGTAATAACGACTGCATTTTCTGCAAAATCGTCGATGGAGAGATTTCCGCGAAGGTCGTGCATCGGGCCAACGGTATCATCGCGATCGAGGACGTCAACCCCCAGGCTCCGGTGCATCTGCTCGTCCTGCCGGAACGGCACGTGGCCAATATCGCGGAGCATACATTTAAAGGATCGGCTGACGAAATAACGTCGCTGATGGAAACCGCCGCCGAGCTTGGCGCGAAAAACGCCGGTGGATTTCGGCTGGTCGTGAACACCGGCGCCGACGGTGGCCAAACGGTCGATCATCTGCACGTTCATGTGCTTGCCGGCAGACATATGACGTGGCCCCCCGGCTAAGCCCGAAAAAGTAACAACGGCGTGAGCTCGCGCGTTATAGGCGACAAGATGAAACGTGCCGCCCTGTCCGCGCTAATCGCATCGCTGTTCGTTCTGGTCTTTGTCTCGGGATCAGCCGCACGCACGGGCGACTACCTATATGAAATCGACGGGATCCAATCGCTCGCGCCCAACACCCACGTGCAGCTGTTCTTCGAGCTGGGCAACGAGCTCGGGACGGAATCCGATGGACCGCTCCACGTGCAATTCTATCGTCTTTCTCCTGCGCTGGCTCTTGAGGCGATTCGGAAGAATTCCGACGATGGAGTTCCGAGCGATACCTTGAAGCGCGCTACCCGGCTCTCCGAGTTTTCGACAAATGAACGGCTCGCTGAAGACGCCGGCGTTCACGTGGTCGATTTGGGAAGGCTGCCGATTGGCGTCTACGCCGCGCGCGTACAATATGGCTCGGCAACTGTTTCGAAGCTCTTGAATATCTCAACCCTGGGAATGGTCCGCGCGACGCAGGGTACCGAAACGGTGCTTTGGGCGGTCGACCTGCGCGCATTTCGCACTCACGCCGGGCCGACCCAAGCGCAACTCCTGGGAGATTCCCAAATAAACCAGGTCGCTTTTGTGGACGGTATCGGCCGCCACTCCGGCTCGCTCGGGGAACAAGCTGCATTTTTTGCGACCACTGCGGACGGATCGATTGCCTTGGATCGATTCAATGCATACGACGAGACAAGACCGGAGCTGACGTACTTCAGGACGGACAGACCGCTCTATCGGCCAGGCCAAACCGTGCACTTTCGTGCGGTGCTGCGCTCCGGGGTCATCGGTGCATACGTCGTTCCGCACGGAATGCGGCGCGTTCGTGTGAGCGATCCGAACGGCAGTAGCATTTACGAACACTCTTTTCCGGTCGATTCCTTCGGAAGCGTTCACGGAGATTTGAATCTTCCGGAAGACGCGCAGCTCGGATGGTATCAAATACAGCTCGGCAGCGCCTGGCAGGGTGGCTTCGACGTCGAGGCCTACAAAAAGCCGGAATATGAGATTAGCGTAACCGCTAAGGAGCCTGTCGTGCTTCGCGGCGACCGCACGGTCTTCGATGTAAAGTCCGCATATTTCTTCGGCCGCCCGGCAGCAGGTTTGCACATTCACTATTCGGCTTATTCCAGTGGCTACGGCTGGTATGAAGCGAGTCCGTACGACCGGTTCATAAGCATCGGCCACTTCGGTTCGCAGCTAATGAGTCAGGGAGATGGCGTCTCCGATGACGGCGGCGAATATCACATTACATTCCGCGCACCCAAAGTAGACGCCGCCGAATCGATTCGCTTAGAGGTTGAGGGCCGTGACGCCTCGGGGCGCACGGTCAGCACATCGACGTATGCGACGATCGTTCCGGCACTGGTGCGCGTCGACATCGCGCCTTCGGAGTGGTTCGCACAACCCGGAGAAAAGATCGGCTTGAAGCTGCGCTCGGCAGATTACGCCGGACACGCTCGTCCCAACCTCCCAATATCCCTAAGCATCGTGCGCACGACCTGGAATAAGAAGGACCGCCTGTACGACGAGCTTTCACGACAGATAGCGACGCTGCAATCGGGCGCGGACGGAAGCGCTTCCTATTCCTGGACGCCAGGTGCGGGCGGCACGTACGAGATTCGCGCGCAGGCCCTCGACGAACGCGGGAATACAGCCAGATCGACGCTGCCCTTCTGGGTCGCTTCGTCGTCAGAAGGAGGCGCCACGTTCGGTGACTACGACCAACCTGCCGTGATCGCGGCAAAAGGCCGGGTTTCGCCGGCCGAGCGTCCGCGCGTCTTGATCGCTCTGCCCCGCCCCGATCGTGACGTGCTTGTTACCGTTAGCAGTGATCGGCTTGTCTCGGCGCGCGTCGTCCATATCGCTGGTTATGCCGCGTCGTATGCGTTCGATCCGCCGCGCGACGCTCGCCACCTGGTAGTTACGGTCTCGCTGCCGCAGGAGAACGGTGTTGAAAGCGGCGTCGCCGGGATCGAAGTGTCTCCCGCCGCCAAAGTTCTACGCGTGAGCGTTTCGCCCAGCAAGCACCGTTACGTTCCGGGCGAACGCGCGGAATTCAATCTTCACGTCACCGATGCGCAGGGAAGACCCGTTCGAGCTCAGCTCGACGTCGGCATCATCGACGCCGCTCTGCTAGCGCTGACGGGTGAAAGTGGAGTCAGGCCGATCGCCGACACATTTTATGGCTCTGCATCTGGAATTAATCCCGACTTCACCTGGTCGCAGCCTAATCGAAAACCAGTTAGAACGATCGCGCGAGTAACAGCACATGCGTCCGGGCGTCTTTTCGCCCCGTCAGCAACCGCCGACGTTTATGCTGTCGGCCAGCAAATGCGGCCGCGCTCCAACTTTGCCGATACGGCATACTGGACGCCCTCGGTCGTCACCGACGTATATGGAAATGCGAACGTACAGTTTACATGGCCGGACAACCTGACGCGCTGGGTAGCGACCAGCGAGGCCGTGACGACCGACACGGGTGTGGGAGATGCGCGCGCAACAGCCCTAGTGACCAAAGATTTTCTCGTCCGGTTGGAAACGCCGCGATTCATCCGCAGGGGAGATACGGTTACGTTCGTCGGCATTGCGCACGGAATGGCGGGGTCGCCTCGAGTGCGCTTGAACCTGGATTTGGGCGCGGATCCGCTTGAAACGCTGCTGACGTTGGACCACACGTTGACCGCAGACGCTGCCTGGACGGTCGACGCGGGCCAAGCGATTGGAGCGCGCACCTTTACTCTCTCAGGCAGCGATGGCCAACGGTCCGATGCGATGCGGCTAACCATTCCAGTGGAAGCGGTAGGCACGGCGGAACACCTGCGAGACGCCGGGAGGCTCTCCGATCGTTCCGGGACGACGCTGGTGCTGCCGGCCGGATATGAGAGCGGGCCTTTGCGCGTCATGTTGACGCCCAGTCTCGTCGCTCAACTCGTGCAAGATGTGCGCTTGCTGGACATCTATCCTTACTATTGCACGGAGCAAACGATGTCGGCAGCGCTTCCGGCGGTTTTCGTGGATCGTGTGCTTGCGCGTACGCACATCCGGCAACCGCAAGACATACGGACGGGTAGCGTCGTGCGAAAGGCGGTTCTCAGACTGCAGCAGTTGCAACATGGTGACGGTTCGTGGGGGTGGTGGGAAAACGACCCGGGGCACCCGTTCATGACGGCTTACGCGCTGTATGGGTTGGCGGAATTCCGGCACGCCGGATATGACGTGCCGCAGAACGTCTATACCGGCGGCGTCGATTCGTTGGTTGGGCAGCTCGGCCAAGAGAATAAAGATACGCTCGCGTTTTGG
Organism: Vulcanimicrobiota bacterium; assembly: GCA_013036315.1. GTDB lineage: Bacteria > Vulcanimicrobiota > Vulcanimicrobiia > Vulcanimicrobiales > Vulcanimicrobiaceae > Rubrimentiphilum. The sequence continues at coordinate 3,019 of JAAXMC010000121.1, read as the reverse complement.
GGAGGCGCGCAGCGCGGTTCGGAGTGGGACACTCGCGCATTCATGCTCTTCGCGCTCGCGGACGCGGCGCCGGCCCGGGTGAACGCGCAAACGCTGCGCCAAACCGACGAGCATGTCGACGCCCTAAACGCTTATGCCATTGCCGTTCTGGGATTGGCTCATCACATGTTGGGCCAAGACGCGATGGCGCGCTCGCTGTTGGAGAAGTTGAACGCGCGCGCGATTCAGCAAGGGCCCTACACATATTGGAGCGGGCAGACGTGGCACTATGCTTGGGAAGACGATCCCATTGAAACGACAGCTTACGCATTGCGCCTTAACGCGGCACTTCAACCCCACTCCGGCAGGATTCAGCGAATTGTAGATTTCCTCCGCGCGGAACAGCACGGCTCCTGGTGGTACACGACCAAAGATACTTCTGCGGCGATCTATGCGATTTCCGAGGCGGTCCCCACGCGTTCGGACGAGTTTGCGCCCAATGAAGCCATAGACGTGAGCGTCGGCGATAAGCTCGTGCGCACCGTTCGAATCGATCGACCGGTGCTGGATGCAGCACAGGCTGAAATTGTCGTGCCGGCTTCGCTCGTAAGAGATGGGACCGCTGTTACGTTCTCTCGGCGAGGGCGCGGAGAGCTCTATTGGGCTACGGATTGGACGCGCTATGCGCCGCCGGGCTCGCATTCCGTCGCGGATCCGAACCGGTCGCTATTAACGCGGTTGTTTCCGCAGACGCCGCCTTTGGAGATCAAACGCCGTTACTCATGGTCTCATCCCGGACCCTGGAAGGTCGGCGACGAGATCGCAATCGACGTTACAGTGCGCGCGAAGAGTGACGTGCAATACGTGGCAATTGAGGATCCATTTCCCGCCGGCGTCGAGTATCAGCCCGAGCAGGGGCAGATGGGTTCTGACTGGAGTGGGATGCAGTTCTTCGACGATCGCGCGGTATTTTTCGCAACGAAGCTGTACGCCCGCTGGCCGCTGGAACTGCATTACACGGTGCGCGCCACGAATGCCGGTTACTATACCGCGCCGGCGCCAACTGCTTATGCGATGTATGGACCGCCGATCAGCGCCGCAGGCGGCTGGCAGCATATCATGATTCACTAGTGATCCCGGCTAATAAAACGCGAGTAACCTGTGAGTTGTTGTGAGTAAACGCAGTTTCTTGTGGAATGGCTGTGAGTTACGCCAAAACGCTATTGCAATCGATTTGCGAACTTGATACCATGCAATAACTTCGGGTAACGACGAAGTGCGGAATGTAATAAGCCGCGATCGAGCATGCCGACGATGTCGCAAGTGAGGCGTCCGAGTGCGAAGGTCGAACCGGAGAAGGACGTGGGTAGGGGTTCGGAAACGGACTCAAACACGCGGACCCTGCCGGAGATACAACAAGGCCCGAAGCCTCACGGCAGCGGGCCTTGCTATTTGTATTGGCTTTGACGCGCGGCGGGACGTGTGATAAAGTCACCTATTGGGCCGCTTTAGGCCCGATCCGATTTTGGCGAAAGGGGGGTTGTAAAATGGAAGTACGCGTAGCTCCGGGCGAGTCGATCGAGAGCGCGCTGCGCCGTTTCAAAAAAGCCACCCAGAAAGCCGGAGTCCTGGCTGAAGCGCGCAAGCACGAGCACGTCGAGAAACCGAGCGTCCGCCGGAAGAAAAAGTCCGCGGCTGCTCGCAAGCGCCGCGCCTAAACCACAATGGCTAGTTTGAAAGACCGCATCGCCGCCGATCTCAAGGAGGCGATGAGGGCTCGCGATCAGCTGCGCCTCGACACGCTGCGCTCCGTGCTCTCCGGCTTCACGTACAAACGGACCGAGGCGGGAGTCGAATTGACCGAGGCCGACGAGGCCGACGTGGTCCGCAAACAGGTCAAGCAGCGCAACGACGCAGCGGCTGAGTTCGAAAAGGCCGGCCGCAAAGAGCTGGCCGAGAAAGAGCTGCGCGAGCGCGAGATTCTGACGGCCTATTTGCCGGCGCAAAAATCAGCCGAAGAGATCCGGGCGATCGTGCGCGCCATCATTACGGAGCTGCCGCAGGGCACCCGCAACCAAGGTGCGGTGATGAAGGCCGCCATGCCGCAGCTCAAGGGCCAAGCCGACGGCAACCTCGTGCGGCAAATCGTGACAGAAGAGCTGGGCTAATACGGAAGAGAGCCGCGTAACCTTCACGAAGGCCCCGGGGTAGCTAAAACCATGCTTGGCATCAAAATGGGACTGCTCGCTGCAGCCGGGCTTATTGCAGCCGGGCTCGTTTCCGCGACCGCCGGCCAACCGCCGTCGAATGCCGGGCGCGGACCGATCGTCGTTATCCCGATAACCGGAACCGTCGACGACGGCATGGATCACCTGGTCCAGCGTTCGGTTGAAGCCGCGCAACGCGAGGGCGCCTCGGCGATCGTGCTCGACGTGAACTCTCCCGGCGGCGTGCTGGAAGCCGCGTTTGATATTCGAGACGCGATCTTGAACGCGCGCATTCCGACCTACGCCTACGTTCAGGGCCGCGCGTATTCGTCTGCGGCGCTCATCACGCTGGCCGCGCAGCACATTTATATGGCTCCCGGCGCGTCGATCGGCGAGGCCGAGCCGTTTCCAGTAACGTCCAAACTGATCTCCGCCGTCAAAGCGGAGTTCAAATCGACCGCCGAACGCAACCATCGCGATCCTTTGATCGCGGCGGCGATGGTCGACAAGAGCATCGATCTGCCGAAGTACAAGCAGCCCGGCCAAAACCTCACGCTCGATACGCAAGCCGCGCTGAAAACAAAGATCGCCGACGGCGAGGCCGATTCGTTCGCCGCGATGCTGGCCGCAAATCACTTGACCGGTCCGCAAGAAACCCCGCAGTACACGTTCGCCGAGCAAGTGGCGCGTTTCGCGACCAACCCGGCCGTCAGCGGTTTGCTCTTGACGCTCGGTTTTTTGGGGCTCCTCATCGAGATGCAAACGCTGCACGGCATCGCCGGCGTTATCGGCGTCGCTTCGTTCGCATTATTTTTCGGCCGCATTTGCTGGCC
>JAAXMC010000120.1 GCA_013036315.1 Vulcanimicrobiota bacterium | reverse complement strand
ATGGTGAATTGCGCCATACCTTAGGCTTCGACGGGTACCCGCTCACCCTTCGCCAGGTCGTCGAGGGCGCGCATATTTTCGCGCTCGAGCGCTTCAATCGCGCTCGCCGCCGGACGGCGGTGCCCCACCGCGCGCTGATCTTTCAACACTGGGAGCAGATACTGGCCGGTGTAGGATCGTTTGTCTTTGCCAACCATTTCGGGCGTTCCGACCGCCACCACGGTGCCGCCGCGGTCGCCGCCCTCGGGGCCGAGATCGATGATGTAGTCGGCAGTTTTGATCACGTCGAGATTGTGCTCGATCACCAGTACCGTGTTTCCCGTTTGCACCAAACGGTCCAAGACTTCGAGCAACTTGTGAATGTCGGCGAAATGCAAACCCGTGGTCGGTTCGTCGAGCACGTAGAAGGTGCGCCCCGTGGATCGGCGCGCGAGCTCGGTCGCAAGTTTTACGCGCTGCGCTTCACCGCCCGAAAGCGTCGTCGCGGGCTGTCCCATTTTTATGTAGCCAAGGCCGACATCGCAGATCGTGCGCAGCTTGTTATGAATGCGCGGAATAGCCGAAAAGAATTCCGACGCTTCGTCCACGCGCATCTCCAGCACGTCGCTGATGTTCTTTCCTTTATATTTGATCTCCAGCGTTTGCGCATTGTAGCGCTTGCCCTTGCAGACTTCGCACGGCACGTAGACGTCGGGCAGAAAATGCATCTCGATCTTGATGATGCCGTCGCCTTCGCAGGCTTCGCACCGGCCTCCGCGCACGTTAAAAGAGAAGCGGCCCGGCATATAGCCGCGCATCTTCGACTCCGGCACCATCGAGAAGAGCTCGCGCACCAAATCGAACGTACCCGTGTAGGTTGCGGGATTGCTGCGCGGCGTGCGCCCGATCGGCGATTGGTCGATCACGACGAGTTTGTCGAGCACCTCGGCGCCGCGAATGCTGCCGTACGTTCCGGCCGCGGGCTGATGGTGCAGATGTTGATTGAGCGCCTTGACGACCACGTCGTTCACGAGCGTAGATTTGCCGCTGCCGCTCACGCCGGTGATGCAGGCGAACACGCCGACCGGCAGATCGACGTCGATGCCGAGCAGATTGTTGGCCTTGGCTTTGCGCACTTGCAGCCACGAGCGCGGCTCGCGCCGCAGTTTCGGGATTGGAATGAATTTGCGTCCCGAGATATATGCGCCGGTCTCCGAAGCCGGATTGGCAATCACGTCCTCGAGCGTCCCCGCGCTCAGGATGTGTCCGCCCTCCGCGCCGGCGCCGGGACCGATATCGACGACGACGTCGGCGTTGCGGATCGTATCCTCGTCGTGTTCGACGATGATTAGCGTGTTGCCGAGATCGCGCAGCGTCTTCAGCGTCGCCAGCAGCCTGTCGTTGTCGCGCTGATGCAAGCCGATCGAAGGCTCGTCCAAGATATAGAGCACGCCGACCAGCGAGCTGCCGATCTGCGTTGCCAGCCTGATCCGCTGCGATTCGCCGCCGGAAAGCGTCGTCGCCGACCGCCCGAGCGTCAGGTACGTCAAGCCGACATTCGTTAGAAAGCCGAGCCGCGCGCGGATCTCCTTGAGAACCTGATGCGCGATTTGCTCTTCGCGCTTGGTGGGCTTGAATTCGTTAAAGAATTTTTCGCACTGCTCGATCGAAAGGCGCGTCAGCCGGTCGATGTTGGCGCCGCCGATCGTCACGGCCAGCGCTTCGGGTTTGAGCCGCGCGCCTTTGCACTGCGGGCAAACCGAGGCGGACATGTACTTTTCGATGTCTTCCTTGACGTAGTCGCTCGACGTCTCGCTGTAACGCCGCTCCAAATTGTTGACGACGCCTTCAAACGTGGCGCGGTATTCCCATACCTTGCCCGCCTTTGATTCGAAGGCGAAGTTCTGCTCGCGATCGGTTCCGTACAGAATCACATCCACGACTTCGTTCGGCATCTTCTCGATCGGCGTGGTCATCTTGACGCGGTAGCGCCGCAACACGCGTTCGAGCTGCTGCAGATAGTAGGGATTCATCGAGGGGAACCGTCCGCTGCCGAGCGACTTGCTCCAGGGAACGATCGCGCCGCTTTCAATCGACTTGCTGCGATCCGGAATGACCAGCCACGGATCGATTTCGATCTTTTCACCTAAGCCGGTGCAGCCCGGACACGCGCCATACGGGGAGTTAAACGAAAAGAGCCGCGGAGCGAGCTCTTCAAACGATAGCCCGCAATAGACGCACGCAAAAGCTTCGCTGTAGGTCAGCTCGCGCGTCGTCTTCCCATCTTCAACTAAGGCGGTCACGATGCCGGTGGAGAGCCGCACGGTGGTTTCGACCGAATCGGTCAGCCGCTTGCGGATATCCGGCTTCATCACCAGCCGGTCGACGATCACTTCGATCGTGTGCTTGCGCTTCTTGTCGAGCACGATTTTTTCACGCAATTCGCGGTTCTCGCCGTCGATGCGCACGCGCGAGAACCCCTCTTTGGCGATCTCCTCGAAGAGTTTGGCGTATTCGCCCTTGCGTCCGCGCACCAGCGGCGCTAGCAGCTGGATCTTCGAACCCTCCGGCAGCTCCATGATGGAATCGACGATCTGTTCGCTGGTCTGCGAGCTGATCTCGCGGCCGCAGCTGTAGCAATGCGGAATCCCGATGCGCGCGAAGAGCAAGCGCAAGTAATCGTAGACTTCGGTGACGGTGCCGACGGTCGAGCGCGGATTGCGCGAGGTGGATTTCTGATCGATCGAGATCGCGGGCGAAAGCCCCTCGATGTAATCGACGTCCGGCTTCTCCATCTGGCCCAGAAATTGGCGCGCATACGACGAGAGCGACTCGACGTAGCGGCGCTGCCCTTCGGCGTAGATCGTATCGAAGGCAAGCGACGATTTGCCGGACCCCGAGAGGCCGGTGATGACGATCAGGCGGTTTCGCGGAAGGGCGAGATCGATGTTTTTGAGGTTGTGCTCGCGCGCGCCCTTGATAACGATGGAGTCGAGACCGGGTGGCATGTTCGTTACTTCAACACGCCACCCGGATTATACGTTGCGAGAGTTGTTTAGTAGGTTGCGGGCGGCCCGGCGCTCGGCGGCGTTGCTACCATGGCCGGAGGCTTGGAGAGCTTGATGTACTCACCGACGATGACCAGCGTCGCGTACACGGCCACGATCTGCTGAATCACCATCGCGACGATCCGGCCCAGCAACGGAATGTGGCTCAGAATCCCGCCTATCCAAGCACCGAGAAACGATACGACGCACAGCAGCACGAGCAGCAGCAGCGTCGTCAGGAAGTTTCTCGTCGCGATGCGCGCGGAGTCTCCCAGCGCTTCGGCTCCCGAATGGCCACCGACGATCACGCTTGCGAACGTGTACATGAAGAACAGCACGAACGCGAGCAGCGCCAGCCCGAACGTGAAGACCGATAGAAGGCCCGCGACCACCGCCAGCACGATCAAAAGGACCACCGCGATCAAAATCGATCCGGCGTCTTTCCGGAATGCGGCCGCGCCGTCGTCGAGGGTGGCACGCCCCGAGCGCCAAGCGGCGCCGGCCATGCCGGTAGTGTAGGCTACGGTCAAAATCACCGCGACCAGTCCAATCATCGCCGCCAGCAGCCCGCCCATCGCGAGAGCGCCGAGGCCCGCACCGCCCGCCCCAGCAGCGCCGAGCCCGGCGCCGCCGACGACGCTGGCTCCCGCCACGAAGAATATAATGACGGCCGCCACGATGGCGATGACCAGCCCGGGGACGATCATGATCCAGTTAGTAGAGAGCAGCTCCCACGAGCGCCCAAACGTATTGCCCAAGCCTTCCGGAGATTGCATAAACCCTCGCTTTCAGTTCAACAGGCGCTCAGCCGCCCGCGTGCGCGATAGGCTCCATTTTCACAGCAAGTAAGCACCTACCTGGGCTATGGAGCTGACCGTGGCATCCGGCGCGCGTGCCCCTGTGGGCAGCCGCTCGTCCCGCAGATTCACCCAGATCGTGAAGAGGCCGGCCTCCAGGGCGCCGGCGATATCGCGATCGTAGCGGTCACCCACCATGGCCGTTGCGGCCGGAGTGCTGGCGAGCTTTTCGCACGCGTGCGCGAAGAGCCGCGGGTCGGGCTTGACCATGCCGGTTTCGTCGGCCAGAAAGATCGCATCGAAATGCTCGCCGAGTTGCAGCAGGGCGATCTTCTCGCGATGGGTTTCCGAAACGCCGTTGGTGACCATGCCGAGTTTCATGCCGGCAGCTTTCAGCCGCCCGAGCAGATCCAGCGCGCCGGGGAAGAGCGCAAAATATTTCTTCCGATAGAGATTGTAATTGGCGGCGCTGCGTTCGATGAGCAGCGGGTCGTCCAATCCGACCGAGTTCAGGGCCGTGCCCCATAGGCGTAACCGCAACGATGTGAGCCGCGTCAACAACAGCCGTTGCACTTGATCGGCGGTTAAACTTTTCCAGAATCCCTCGGCTTGCGCGACATACGCGTTTTTGAGCGCCAGCGCGTCGACGCCATGCTCGGCGGCAACCTCGCGCGACACTTCATCCGCCGCGCTGGTGAACGCGAGCGTATCGTCGTGCAACGTATCGTCGAGATCGAACAGCACGGCTTGCAGCTCACGCACTAGCGAAAACGCACGCGGAACGATCGCAGTCCGAACGCTTTCAACTCGAACAGTAACTCCTCGCCCTCCATCGCGACGGTTTTATCCACCGGCCGTTCGAGCGCATCCACCGATTGCGCGGAAACCATGCGCGCGCCGCAGCGCAGCCGCACCGCGCGCGCGGCGCCGTCGCATTCGCGGACACGCACGATCGCCCCGTCGCGATCTTCGGCAGGCTTGCACGCGGCGACGAGTACGCTTTCGTCTCCGGTTGTAAACAAATGCACGCGCGGCCCGTGCGCAAAGCGGCGCCACGCCCGTTCCAGCGATCCGCTTCCGGCGCCGGCAAAGGGTGCGAACGCATATGACAGCTGGTGAGGGCCGCGGTCTGCGGCGGGATCCGGCCACGTCGTTCCGCGCAAGAGCGAATGCCCCAACGCAAACTCTGCGCCGGACGAGAGCGCGCTCCAGCCGTACGTGTCGAGCGCAAAGATGGCAATGCCTTCGCCTTGGCCGTTTTGCACTGCAGCAAAGCGCTGACCGGGAACCTCGAACTTCGCGCGCTCGGCCGGCGTATCGCGCAAGCCGCTGCGCACTATCGTACCGTGCGGCGATCCGTAAGTCGCCGTTTCCGCTTGCAGATCGAAGCGGTTTTCCAGGCGGAGCAGCGTCCGCCGCTCCGTCCATTCGATCGCGAGATCGACGCGCAGGAACGGTTCGCCGTTCCGCAACTCGACGCGCATCGCAGCCGGCGATTGCCCGGCCGTGAAATCAAGTTCCAGAGCGCGCTCTTCGATACGGCCGCCGCGTCCCGGCACGCGGCGCATCGTTTGCTGATAGCCGTCGTCGATGTTCCACGCCTCCCACTGCCGCGGCCGGTCACGATAGAGCGCGAGGACGTTTGCCTCGATCGCGAGATTTCGCCCGCCGGCCGCAGCCAGCTCCGCGATCGCACCGTCACGCCCGACGCGAGCACGCACCAACCCGTTTTCGAAAACGTAGCCACCGGCGTCTTCCCGCGGTTGGGACCGTTCCGGTTCGGGCTGCAAGCCGCGCGGCAAGATCGTCTCCGCCGAAGCGATGACGCTCGCCGTGAGTTCTTGCGCTTGCGCGTACTCGCGGGCGACGTCCGCGTAGACTTCGCGGATGGACGTGCCGGGCAAGACGTCGTGAAACTGATTGCGCAGCACGATTTCCCAAGCCGCGCGCAGACGTTGCGAAAACTGTCCGGTCGCCGCCGCCGGCGCGTGCACGGCATCGCACCACGCGACCAGCTCTTCAGCTTCTTGGAGCGCGCGCTCCAGCAGCGCGTTTTGAGCTTTGACGTCGTGATGCGTCGTGTAGACGCCGCGATGATATTCGAGATAGAGTTCGTCGGCGTGCACCGGCAGATCGCCCTGGTGTTCAGCCAGCTGCGCGAACCATTCGCGCGGATGAATCCAGTGCCCGAAGCCCGGAACCTGCGTCAGCATTTTCGGCGTGACGCCGCCGCCGCCGTCGCCATAGCCAAGGACCAACGGTTCGTGCCGCGCGCGCGCGGTTTGAATGCGCCACGGAAAGGCGCCGCCGTCGTAGGATTGGATCAGCGCGCCAATCACGCTGCTGCCGTCCGGACCGCGCCATATGAATTGCGGATACGGAAAACGCGTCGTATCGTTCCACTGGAGCTTCGTCGTCGCGAAAAACGGGATGCCGGCGTGCGCGAGCAGCTGCGGCAGCGTGTTCGCGAAACCGAACGAGTCGGGCAGCCAAGCAATCGACGGCGTTAGGCCGAAGTGGCGCGTGCAATACTCGTTCGCGAACAGCATCTGGCGCAGCAACGATTCGCCCGAGGGTATATTGCAATCGCTTTCGACCCATAAGGCGGCGACCAGGGGATCGAAACGATCCGCGCGCACCTCTTCACGAACGCGCTCGAAGAGCTTCGGATCGCCTTCCTCGACAAAGCGATACAGCTGCGGCTGACTCTGCGCGAACGTAAATTCGCGATCGCGCTCGAACAGATCGCAGGCAATCGCGAACGTCCGTTCCGCTTTGCGCCGCGCTTGCTCGTACGTCCACAACCACGCGACGTCGAGATGACTGTGGCCGATGACGGGGAGGGTGTTCATGCGGCCCTCGTCACGCGCACTATCGTGCGCCGCTCGGGCGTGGTTCGACAAGCTCACCATGACAGATTTTTTTGGGCGTTGGTGCGACATCGCGTTCAGCAACCACCACATCAAGCCGGGGCCCGACGGCAACCCGTTGGTCGGCAACGCTTCGAGCTCGACTTCGAGCGTCAGCTCGCGTTCGCTGCGCGAGGCCGCGACGAACACGTCGTGGTGCTCGCGATCGTATGCGCCCGCGGCGATTCCCTCCACGCGCAGCAACGCGCCGGTTCGCGTGCCGTATTGTACGAGCACATCCTCGGCTTGAGGCGGAAGGATCGCGCGAAGCGTCGCGACCTCTGCGTCGCGCGCCACTTCCGTCAACGGCAGTTTCACGCGCGACTCTTTCGTTGAGAAAAAGAAACCCCCGCGTTCGCGGGGGCTTAGCAGATCGCTAGTGCTTGCCCATGCATTCAGCTTTCAGGCGGGCGTGCTGCGCCGCGCTGATGGCTTTGTTCGCGTAGGCTTTCATGAGGCCGCGGCACCTCGCCGGTATTGCCGGATGGTTTGCCGGAAGCGTCATCATCGGCTGTGAAGCCGGCGGACGCGCGCCGGGATCGGGCGTGGCTTGGCGGTTGAACTTCTCAAGCCACGTTCCGCCGTTGGGATTGTTGTTCAGGAGGTCCGTGCCGGGCGACGGCGCCGTCGGAACCGGATTTCCCGCCGGCGTCACGATCGGCATCGGGCTGGGAACCGGCGTGGCCGCCGGGGTCGGCATCGGCGTTGCCTGCGGGTAAGCCGCCGCCCGCGCCGATCCCCCGCCCCAGAGCGTTAAAGTCAGCGCGCAAGCCGCAAATGACGCGGTCAGCACGCGTGGGATTGCATTCGTCATGCTTTCTTTTGCCCGCTTTCTGGGCTTCCTCACCAGGCAAGCAGGCGAAGCTAGCTGCCGACAAGTTCCTTGAGCGCATGCTCGAAAATCTTGGGCGCCTTCCCTTGGAAAAGCAGCGACTCGTTGCCGCCGATTTGCCGCCGCAGTTCGATCAGCTCGTCGCGCAGCGCGGCGGCCTTCTCGAATTCGAGATTAGCGGCGTACTCGCGCATCTTCTTTTCGAGATCCGACGCCATGCGCATCGCAACGTCGCGCGGCAATTTCTCGCGGCGCAACTCCAGCTGCGCCTCTTCGGTTGCGCCGGCCATCGAAAGAATGTCGCGGATCTCCTTGCGAATGCTCTTGGGTTCGATGCCGTGTTCGAGATTGTAGGCGACCTGCCGTTCGCGCCGGCGTTTCGTTTCGCCGATGGCGCGCTCCATCGACTGCGTCACGACGTCCGCATACATGAGGACTTTGCCTTCCACGTGCCGGGCCGCGCGCCCGATCGTCTGTATCAGCGAAGTCCCGCTGCGCAAATAGCCTTCCTTGTCGGCATCTAAAATGCCGACGAGCGAAACTTCCGGCAGATCGAGTCCCTCGCGCAGGAGATTGATGCCGACGAGCACGTCGAAAACGCCCAAGCGGAGATCCCGTAAAATGGCGACGCGCTCGAGCGTGTCGACCTCGCTGTGCAGATACCGCACCTTGAAGCCCATTTCGAGCAAGAAATCGGTCAGGTCTTCGGCCATCTTCTTCGTGAGGGTCGTTACCAGCACGCGCTCTTTACGCTCGACGCGCATGCGGATCTCTTCCATGAGATCGTCCACCTGATTGCGCGTCGGGCGAATCTCGACTTCCGGATCCACCAGGCCGGTCGGGCGGATGATCATCTCGACGACCTGCGAGCTGCGCCCCATCTCGTAGGTTCCCGGCGTTGCCGAAACATAGATCACTTGGTTGATGTGCTGATCGAACTCTTCATATGTGAGCGGCCGGTTGTCGAGCGCGCTCGGCAGCCGGAAACCATGCTCCACGAGCGACTGTTTGCGCGAGCGGTCGCCGGCGAACATGCCGTGCACTTGCGGCAGCGTCACGTGCGACTCGTCGACGAATAAGAGCCAGTCTTTCGGAAAGAAATCGAGCAGACACGTCGGCGTCGATCCGGGCTCGCGTCCGGAGAGCGGGCGCGAATAATTTTCGATGCCGTTGCAGTAGCCGACTTCGCGCAGCATGTCGAGATCGTAGCGCGTGCGCATTTCCAGGCGCTGCGCCTCAAGCAGCTTCCCGTTCTCTTTGAAAAACTTCAGCCGCTCGTCGAGCTCTTGCTCGATCGAAACGATGGCGCGGCGCAATTTTTCGTCCGGCGTGATGAAGTGTTTCGCGGGAAAGATCGTGATCGTGTCTTTGCTCTCGACGTATTCGCCGGTCAAGATGTTGACGACGTTGATCGCTTCGATGCGATCGCCGAAGAACTCGATGCGGTGCACCAATTCTTCGTCCACGCCGATGAACTCGAGGGTGTCGCCGCGCACGCGAAACGTGCCGCGAACCAAATTGAGGTCGTTGCGACGGTACTGCATGTCGATCAGCTTGCGCAGCAGCACATCCCGGTCTATGTCGATGCCCACGCTGAGGGTCTGCGAAAGCTCCATGTAGTCGGCCGGCGATCCCAAGCCGTAGATGCACGACACCGAGGCCACGATCAGCGTGTCGGGCCGCGTCAGCAGCGACTGCGTGGCGGAGTGGCGCAAGCGTTCGATCTCGTCGTTGACCGAGCTGTCTTTTTCGATATAGGTGTCGGTGTGCGCGATGTACGCTTCGGGCTGATAATAATCGAAGTACGATACGAAAAATTCCACGGCGTTTTCGGGAAAGAACTCACGGAACTCTGCGCAGAGCTGCGCCGCCAGCGTCTTGTTATGGCAGAGGACCAGCGCAGGCTTTTGCGCGATCTCGATCGCCCGCGCCATCGCCATGGTCTTGCCGCTGCCCGTGACGCCGAGCAGCGTCTGCGCGCGATCGCCCGCCAGCACGCCTTCGCCCAGGGCCTGGGTCGCAGCGGGTTGATCGCCCGCGAGGCTGAAGGGCGCGACGAGTTTAAATCGGTGTGCCACGCCGCTCTGGACCGATGCCGGGCTTGCCAGGGTTGCGAACACCCCTTCGACAATCCTAAAAATATGAGCCAAACCCCGCTTCTCTTTAGCGGAAATTCCAATCAGAAACTGGCCGAGGATATCGCCAGGCGATTGAAGCTGCACGTCGGAAAGGCAACCGTTTCCAAATTCAAAAATGAGGAAACGCGCGTGCAAATCGGCGAGAACGTGCGGGGCTCGGAAGTTTTCGTCATCCAATCGATCTGCAAAGCTCCCAACGGCGGCGGCGTCAACGATTCGCTGATGGAGCTGCTGCTGATGATCGACGCGCTCAAGCGGGCCTCCGCGGCGCGGATAACCGCGGTCATTCCGTATTACGGGTACGCCAAGCAAGACAAGAAGTCCAGTGGACGCGAGCCGATCTCCGCCAAGGTCGTCGCGAACATGCTCAAATCCGCAGGCGCCAAGCGGATGGTGACGATGGATCTCCACGCGGCGCAGATTCAGGGCTTCTTCGATGGGCCCGTCGACAATTTGATGGCAATGCCCACGCTGTGCAACTACCTGAAAAAGGAAGACCTCTCCGAGGGCCGCATCGTGGTCGTCTCTCCGGACGCGGGCGGAGTGCACCGCGCCGAACTCTTTGCCAAGCGCCTGGGCAGCTCGCTGGCGATCGTTTTCAAGCGCCGCCCCGAACCCGACATTTCAGAAATCACCGACATCGTCGGCGATGTGAAGGGCAAGATCGCGGTCGTCGTCGACGACATGATCTCGACCGGCGGTACGCTTGCAAAGGCCGCCGAAGCGATCCTTTCCCGCGGTGCGACAAAAGTGTATACCGTCGCGACGCACGGCATTTTTGCGGGTGATGCGATCGCCGTGCTGGAAACCTCTCCCATCGAGAAAGTGATCGTCACCGATACGATTCCGTTCTCGGACGTCTTGGAGCATCCGAAGTTCGCGCAGCTTTCCATCGCGCAAACCTTCGCGGACGCCATCAACCGAATTACCACCAATCGTTCCGTCTCGGAACTCTTTACCGAAGACGGCGAAAAAAAAATGAATGAACTTCGTCCGCCGGAGCCTGTAGCAGTCACATAATGGCACAACAATTGAACCTTACGATCGAACGCCGCGACGGCGTCGGCACCACGCAAGCGCGCGCGCTCCGCAAGGACGGGAAAATTCCCGGAATTTTGTACGGGCACGGATCCGATGCGCAGGCAATTGCATTTGCGCGCCGCGGGCTCGACGAGATCTTGCACCGCGGAGCGCGCACGTCGCTCATCACGCTGACGATGGACGGGAAACGCGTCGATACCGCGCTGCTGCGCGAAGTCCAGGTCGATCCGGTTTCGCGCCGCATCGTGCACGTCGATCTGCAGCGCGTCTCGGCCGACGAAACCGTGCAAGCCAAACTGCCCGTCGTTACGGTGGGAACGCCCGTGGGCGTGCGCGACTTCGGCGGCGTCATGGACGTCGTGCTCCACGAGCTCGAAGTCGAAGGCCCCGCCAACAAGCTGCCGGATCGCATCGAGATCGACGTCGCCGAACTCGGCATCCATCAGCACGTCACGGCCGCCGAAATCGCGCTGCCCGAAGGCTTCAAGATGATCACGCCCGCCGACGCGACCGTCATAGCGGTCGAACCGTCGAAGACCGAGCGGCTGCTCGAGGAAGCAGCCGTCGGCGCAGTTACGGAACAAGCCGAGCCAGAGATCGTCGGCAAGCCGCCTGAAGAAATGCCGCCACCGGAAGGAGCTCCGGAGTAAAGCTCGTCGCGGGACTCGGCAATCCCGGCAAAGAGTACGCGCAGACCCGGCACAACGTCGGGTACATGGTCGTCGACGAATTCGCGCGGCGGCTCGGCATCGATCGCTGGAAAGTCAAAGACGGCGCGCGGCAAGCGTACGATTCAGCGCGCCGCCTGGTACTGGTCGAACCGCAGACCTTCATGAACAACAGCGGCGTTCCAATCCGGCTTATCGCCTCGTGGTATCGCGTGCCGCCCGAAGACATGCTCGTGGTTTACGACGATATGGATATTCCGTTCGGCAAACTGCGGCTGCGCGCGTCAGGCGGCCACGGCGGCCACAACGGCATGCGATCGGTGATCGCAACGATGGACGAAAATTTCGCGCGCCTGCGCATCGGCGTCGGCCGCCCCGACTATGAGAGCATCGACCACGTGCTCACGCCGTTCACGCCGGATCAGCGCGAGCGTTTGCCCGCGATCGTTGCGGCTGCGACCGACGGCGTCATGTGCTGGTATGAACGCGGAATCGAAGCGGCGATGCAGTTCGCGAATACGTGGGAGCAGGAGATCGAAGGCTAACGGCAGGCTGAAGAACGGCCCTGCAACGTTGGAATGCGTATGCCGGCCGGCGGCCGAGTCGAAAAATACCAATATCCCAAGAGGTGCGGACAGACCGGCTGCAGCGCCTGATCGGCGCCGCGCACCGCGCCGCGAATTGCGCTGACGCGATCTCCGGTCAGCGAAAGCGCGTATGTATCGGCAGCCGTGTCGAGATTGCGTTCGTATCCGTTGTAAAACGGCAAAGCGAGAAGGTAGACGCACCCCAGCAGCGCGCCGACCAGCGCCAGCCGCGAGACCGGGTCGTCGTCGCGCCGGAATCCGATGCGATCGGCAAGGAAAACTGCGAGCGCCGACCCGAGCACCAGCATCGCGCCCAGTATCAATGCGAGGTGCAGTGCGCTGCTCGCGGCGACCCACCCGAACGATCGCGCGACCGTGAAGCGCAGTTCCGGTTCGCTGGCGCCGGCGATCGCCGTGTCCGATATGACGATGCGCTGCGAACCTCCCCAGCCCAGGACGTATGAGGATCCGGCATGGGTTCGCCGCGCGACCATCTCTTCGACGACCGGCACCGCCATGTTGCCGGCGCGCGCCCGCAGCGCCGGCAGATCGGTCTGCAGCGCGCCGGACGGCAAGTCGCGATAGTTTGAAAACATCGGCGCGAGCGCGAACGGCTGAATGTACGTCAGCAAAAGCGTCAGTCCGATGATGCCGGCCGTCGTGTACGCGTACCACTGATGCGTGCGGTCCACGAGGCCGAGCACGACGGCCGCGAGCAGTCCCGCGGCGAGCATCGCGATGATCGTCGTCAGCACCCACCCGCCGAACCAGTACCGCGTCAGCACGTCGCTCAAGCCCATGATCCACGACATGCGGTACTGCAGAAACTGCGGAATGAAGGCGGCGGCGCGAGCGATCAGCGCCAGCAGCGCGCCGAAGCAAAAGCGCACCCAGAACTCCGAGCGGATCGACGACCGCAACCGGTCGCGCAGCCGCGCGGATCTGCCCGAGCTCCAAAACCAAGCCAGCACGCCGATCTGCAAAGCGATCGTCACGAACCAAACCGGGATGGTGAATTGTTCGAAATGCTGCGCTGCCGCCGCGCGCGCCGGATCGATCAGCGAAAAAGGCGATTGCGTAAGCAAAGCGTGCGGCGGAATAGCGGCAACCGCCCGGTCGAGCGCATTAGGCCGCGCCGAAACGATCAGCAGATCGATCACGCGCGCACGGCCGATACTTCCCAGCCGAGCGCTTCTGCGACGATCGGGAGCTGCTCGACGAAGATCCGGCGGCACTCTTCGGCGATCTCACGGTGCTCCAGCTGCGTGGACTGATCGGCGCGCAGGTTGATGTAGTGAATCCAGTCCCGCACCGTGCCCTTCATGTAGATCGTCGTCGCCGAAGCCAGCGGCAGCAAGAAGCGCGCCGATTCTTTGGCGATACCTTTCGCGAGCGCTTCTTCGTACAAGCGAAATGCTTCGCCGAAATGCTCGTCTTGCGCGCGGTCGAACCATTCGAGCGTTTCGGGCGGCAGATCGTCGTGCGACGACTGGCGGTTTTTTGGATCTTGGCGGCGGGGCCGCACGCGCTCTATTTTCTGCAGCTCCGCATACCGT
Source organism: Vulcanimicrobiota bacterium (assembly GCA_013036315.1). Classification (GTDB taxonomy): domain Bacteria; phylum Vulcanimicrobiota; class Vulcanimicrobiia; order Vulcanimicrobiales; family Vulcanimicrobiaceae; genus Rubrimentiphilum. The sequence goes on along the minus strand of JAAXMC010000120.1, from coordinate 10,645 downwards.
AAACTGAACTCCTGAAAATGCATCGATCTGTGTCTGACGATCTGCGCGCTGATGCCACGTGTCGTCTGTATCTCGATGCAGAGATCGGCCATCTCGAAAACCGACCAGTGAGCGTGCTTGATGCAGTAACGAAGCAGTCCCGCGACGTCTGGACTATCTTGATTAGCCGGGTTGCTCACGCGCGCGCAATAGCCCATGAGACGCTCCGCATCGGGCGTGACCCATACCAGCCTGCACCGCATGCCGATAGCTTCGCGCTGCCGCCGCGCTTTGCTTTTAGCGGTGCACGGTGAAGCCGGCGCGCCCGTCCCGAAACGCGACGCGGTCCCTTCCTGAGCGTTTGCTGTGATACATCGCCGCGTCGGCGATCTCCAGAAGTTCGTTTGCAGCCGAAGCGTCGTACGGGTATGCAGCCACGCCGACACTAGCCGTGATGGGCGCAGCGATGCCGAAATCGCAGGCGCGTACCGCGTCGCAGAAAGCTTGCGCGCGCGCGATTGCGCCTGTCTTGTGCGCGCCGCGCAAAACCGCGCAAAATTCGTCGCCGCCGTTTCGCGCGGCGAGATCGATCGCCGGCATCAGCTGTTCGCGCAAGAGACTCGCCAGCCGTTGCAGCACGCGATCGCCGGCGGCGTGGCCGAATGCGTCGTTGACGCCTTTGAATCCGTCCGTATCCACAAACCACAACGCCAAAGTCGTCGGCCGGCCCAGCGCGGCCAGGCGCAGATCTTCTTGCAGCGCGTTGCGAAAGGCGCGCGCCGTGTACAGGCCGGTCAAACCGTCGTAGGTGGCGCTCGCGCGATCGGCCTCGCGCTCGCGCGCAAGCGCATACGGCACGCCCGCGTATGCGACCAGCCGCACGAGCGGAAATGTGAGCAGCGCGCGCGACCGGCTCGCCGCCGCGTAGACGACGGCGCAAAGCGTGCTGCCGGCGTACATCGGGATCGCAATCGCGGCGCGATCGGTCGGAATGAGCGGCTTGGAGCGAGCATCGAGTACGACGTGATGTCCGCGCGACGCCGCCGCAGACGGCAGCGAGTCGCCGGCGATGCGCAGTCGTAAACCGTCAAAGTATTGGGTTCTTCCGCCCGCTGAAAACGAGCAGTGCAGTTCCTCGCCGTCCGGCCGGAAAACCAAGACTGCGTCGACCGCCGGCTCCAGCGAACTCAATGCCGTGGCGAGCGCCTGTAGCGACGCAACGGCGGAATCGCGCGAGGCTGCGGTGACGGCCCCCACGGCTTCGAGCAGCGCCCGCTCCGAACGCGCGGCCTCCCGGCAGCGCGCGTGCACCCAAGGCAGCTCCATATGATGGCCAAGTGCCCGCGTCGAACGACGCAGCTGTGCATACGCCCCGGCTGATGCGCGCGCGCGTCAACGAACGGCTGGCGCGCGCCGCCCGCTTTCCCGTCACGCTGCTGGTCGCTCCGGCGGGGTTCGGAAAGAGCGTGGCGCTGCGAGATTTTGTCGAGACCTCGCGGCTGGACGCCATCCACTTGGAGTTGCACCGCGAAGACGCCACGCTGCTGGATTTCGTGCGCCGTTTGAGCGAGGCGGTTTCCCCCGCCGCTCCCAGCGCCGCCGCTGCTTTTCCGGCGCTCGTCGAACGCGTGCTGGCGGCGTCGCAGCCGGTGCGCGAGCTCTCGGACTGGTTCGTCGAGCACACGAAGCGCGCGGCGTGCACGATCGTGATCGACGATCTGCACTACGCAGGCGCAGATGTGGCAGCGGTCGCTTTTCTGGCCGACGTGATCGAACGCACGAGCGATCGCATCTCCTGGATTATTGCGGCGCGAACGGACGTCGGTCTGCCGGTCGCAACGTGGGTTGCGTATGGCCGCATGGATTTTCCGGTGGGCGAAGACGACTTGCGCTTCACTACCGAAGAAGCGGTGGCCGCCGCGGACGACGTGCAGACGCCGATCGACCCGCAAGAGATCGAATCGCTGCGCGTGCTTACCGACGGTTGGCCCGTCGCGCTGAACATCGCGTTACGAACGCGCACGCACGTGCGCGACCTGCCGGCGGCGACCAGCGGGACGCGCGACATCGTCTACCGTTATCTCGCCGAACAAATCTTGGCGAGCCTGTCCGGCGAACAGCGGAGCTTCTTGCTGGCAAGCTGCGTTTTTTCGTCTTTTGACGCCGGCATCGTCGAACAGCTCGGCGCGGACGCGGCTCTTTTCGCGGAGGTGCGCCGCACCGTCACCTTTCTCAGCGAAACGTCGCCCGGCACGTATCGCTATCACGATTTGTTCCGCGAGTTCTTGGAGAACGAACTGCTGCGAGCGGGGCGCGCCGATTGGCTCGCCGCGCTGGTCCAAGGAGCTCGCATCCTGGAAACGCGGGGCGATGAAAGCGCAGCTTTGGCGCTGTATGCGCGAGCGGGTGAGGCGGAATCGATCGTGCGCATCATCGAGCGATCGGGCCTCACGCTGTTCGAACGCGGCGAAGGCGAAATGCTGCGCGCCGCGATCGGCGCGCTTCCCGACGAGCAAACCCTCGCGAGCTCGATGCTGCAAGGAATACGCGCGATGGTTGAAGCCGCGCGCGGGCATTTTGAAGTCGCCGAGCCGGCGTTTCTGGCGGCAATCGAGCGTTCGAAAGATATTCCCGTCCGGTTGAAACTCGTGCACCGCTATGCCGTGGAGCTGGTTCGCCAAGGCCGCGACTGCATCGCGCTGTTGGAACCGTATGCGCGTGATGCGTCCGTTCCGCGACAAGCGCAGCTGCCGATACTGGGGACGCTCGCTACGGCCTATGCCGGCAGCGGGGCGTTCGAGCGCGCGGAAGACACAATCGAACGGGCTATGAAACTTGTCGACGCGGAAACGTCCGACGAGACGCGCGCGCGGCTCTTTCAGCAAGCCTCTTACGTGTACCAATTCACCGATGTGGCGCGGGCGCGAAAATATGCCGAGCTCGCGATCGAAGTTTCCGTCGCGCGCAATCTTTACGACGTCGCCGCGCGGGCATGCAGCGTGCTGTATGCAATCCTGTACAACGAAACGACCGATCCGATCGGGTTGCTGAAAATTCTCGACAAGCTGGGCGAGTACGCGCGTAAAGGCGGAAGCGAACAAACCCGGCTCTTCGGCCTGATCGCGTCTTACGATCTGGAAGTGGAACGCGGAGAAGATACTGCATTGGAAGCGCTCGATCGCGAGCTCGCGCAAAGCCACGCAGCGCTGCCGCTCGCAAGCAACGAGATGCTGCTTCCGGCCAAAGCGTTGCGTGAAACGTGGTCGGGAAATTTCGGAGGCGCGTTCAACCTGATCCGAAGCAGCACGCAGGCGCAGCGCAACGACGAACGCCACGCCGTGGCAGCTTCGCTGGCAGCGCTGTGCGCGTTTGCAGCCGGCATGCCCGACGAAGGCGATGCAGCGGTTCGTGAAGTGAGCGAGTTGTTCGAACATATCACCGGCTCGAGCATGCAAACGATCCGCGCGCGCCTTTTCCTGGCGCTTGCGGAGATGCAGCGGGGCCGCGCGCGGGAAGCGCACCGCCATATCGCCGCCGCCGAACTCGGACTGTCGCCTTCGATGCAGCAGCTGCGCGCGTTTGCGCTAGCGGTCCGCGCCGCGTACCGGGCACGCCTTACCCAATCCGACGATGGCGCGTGGCCCGCGGCGCTCGAACGGCTTCGGGCGGTCCACTTCGGCGGCATCGCGCGCATGCTGGCCGCACTGCCCGCCGGCGGCGCAGCTGCCGACGGTTACAGCTCGCTGACCCCCGCCGAGCGCGAGATTCTCCAGTTGCTTGCGCTAGGAGCCAGCAGCAAAGAAGTCGGCTCCAAGACCGGGCGCAGCCCCCAGACCGTGGACACGCACATCCGTTCGATGTGCCGTAAGTTGGGCTGCAGCGGACGCCGCGAAGCGGTAGCGTTAGCAACCAGCAGCGGCTGGGTACAAAACTGACGGCCGGGGAACGGAGCTTTCGCTTGCTTATGCGTTCGGTTTGTTTTTTGACCCTCGCCGCGCTCTTGGGAGGATGCGCGAGTTCTTCGCGCGCCCTCATCCCGGCCACGCCTTCGGCTCTTTCGGCCGCCTCCGCGCCCTCGATGGCAAACGCGCCCGCCACAGCGTCCGACGTGACCGCGACCGACGCCGGCACGGGTGCCACCGGACTGCCCGGCGGGACGGGCGCAACAGGATTACCAGGCGGAACGGGCGCGACCGGATTGCCCGGCGGAACGGGCGCGACCGGACTGCCCGGCGGAACGGGAGCTACGGGATTGCCTGGCGCGCTGCTGGCGTGCTCGCCGGTAACACTCCCTGGGCAAGCTGCGTGCACTATCGCAATCAACATCAACATCCCGCCGATTTCAGACGTGTTGAGGCCGTCGTCGCTGCTTCCGGGTTTGCATCCCGCCGATCTGCAAAATGCCTATTCGCTGCCGACAGCGCGCACGGGCGGAACGGTTGCGCTCGTGGATGCGTATGACGATCCCACCGCCGAAGCCGATCTCGCAATTTATCGCGCTGCGTACGGAATGCCGCCGTGCACCACGGACAACGGCTGCTTCCGCAAAGTCAATCAGCAGGGTGCGGCCGGATCCTATCCGGCGGCGAATGTGCCGTGGGGCGAAGAGATTTCGCTCGATCTCGACGTCGTCTCGGCAACCTGCCCGAATTGCTCGATCGTGCTGGTCGAGGCCAACTCGCCGCTCGTCGATGACTTGGGATCAGCCGTCGACACGGCTTCGACGTTGAATGCGGTTGCGATCAGCAATAGTTACTATGCGCCGGAATGGTCCGGCGAAACCGCCGAAGACGTGCATTACAAACATCCGGGAATCGCGATCACTGCCAGCTCCGGCGATCAAGCCGCGCCATTCTATCCGGCGGCTTCGCAATACGTTACTGCGGTCGGCGGCACGTCGCTTTCAGGTACTCCGGGATCCTGGCATGAATCGGCGTGGGCGTACGGCGGGCAAGGATGCAGCTCGTACGTGTCGCGGCCGGCTTGGCAGAGATCGGGATGCAGATCGCGCGCGACGGTTGACGTCGCGGCGGTGGCCGATCCGCAAACGGGCGTCTCGATGTACGATTCGCTCGCCGGCGGATGGCTCGTGGCGGGCGGCACCAGCATCGGCGCGCCGCTGGTCGCAGCGGCCTACGCGCTCTCGGGCAATCCGGCGGGACCGGCTTACTCGTACGCCCACAGGTCCGCGTTCAACGATATTCCGCCGGCCGGATACGATTTGGCGACCGGCCTCGGCTCGCCGAACGGCGTGTCTGGGTTCTAGGCTGCTCGCGGTACGAGCAACTCGACGGTGTCGTAGACTCTGAAGAGCCCGTCGAAGCCCGCCAGCGACAAGAGCTTACGAACGAAGGCCGAGTTCACCAGAATCACGGCCGGTTCGAGCTTTTTCTCGTCGCGATAGCCGCGCAGTTCGAGCAAGGCCGCGAGCAGCGTGCCGGTCACGTGCCGCGCGCCGGACAGGTTGATGACGATGTGGTCGGCTGCGTATGCGGGCTCTAGGCTGCGGTGCAGTTCGTCGAGCTTGTACGAGTCCCACTCGCCCGGTACTGAAATCATCATGGGCCGAGCATAGGCGAGCCCTGCCGGCGCGCGCCCTACCCTATTTTCGGTATATTGGCGGCCCCTCCCGATTCATAGGCTGATGGTAAGGAGGAGCAATCCATGAAGAAATTTGCAGCCCTTGCCATCGCTGCCGCATTATTGGCAGCGTGCGGGGGACACGGCGGCTCAGCGACGCCGCCAATGGGATCCATGCCGCAGTCGCAGGCCGGAATGGGCACGACCAAATCGTCGTCCATCGCGGAAGCGCCCGCCGGGTGGGCCAACACGAGCACGCAGGCCATCCCGATCGTCAACGCCAGCGATCTGGGCGTTGCGAATGCAGCGCAGTCCATCACCGTAGAAGTCGGCCTTCAACTGCATAACATGCAACAGCTGAAGGACGCGATCGCCGGCGGCCAGGAGCTCGACGACGGCGCGTTCATGGCGACCTATGCGCCGACGAGCGCCGACGTTTCGGCGGTCACGACCTATCTACAAGGCCAAGGTTTCAGCAATATTTCGGTCGCGCCCAACAACCTGATCGTCAGCGCTACGGGATCGATCGCACAGGCGCAAACCGCATTCAACACCTCGATTCATTCATTTTCGGGCGGCGGGACTTCGTTTATAGCAAACGTCGCGCCGGCCTTCGTTCCGCAATCGCTCTCGGGCGTCGTTGTTGCGGTTCTCGGCCTCAATTCTATGCAGGCGTTCAAACCGACGCCCCAAGTGACATCATGCCAGGTTTTTGGCGTCTCTTCGCCGTCGCAGCAGTGCTTGCGCTTCTACGACCCGGCGACGTTCCAAAAGGTCTATGACGCTGCCGGCGTTACGCCGGCTAACACGACGCCGATCGCGATCATGGCTGAGGGCAACGTGTCGCCATCCATCTCCGATCTTCGCTTGAACGAGCAGAAGTTTGGATTGCCCCAAGTGCCCGTGAACGTCGTGCAAGTCGGCCTCGCGAGTCCGGATACCGCCGGCGACGGTGAGTGGACGCTCGACATGGTGTATTCGAGCGGCATCGCGCAAAACGTAAAAGCGATCTACATCTACGACACGACCTCGCTCACCGATTCCGATATCGCAAACGAATACAACGCATGGGTCACGCAGCATAAGACCAAGATCGGCAACTCGTCGTTCGGCGGCTGCGAGTTCTTCCCGTTCCTCGACGGATCGATGGTGCTCGATGACGAGATACTCGCGCAGGGCGCGGTGCAAGGGATGACGATGTTCGCCTCCACGGGCGACAACGGCGGCTACTGCAACAACTTCGTCAACACCAATGGCGCACCGGGCGGCGCGCCGTTCGTGATGTATCCGGCGGCATCTCCGTACATCGTTGCGGTCGGTGGCACCGACCTGTTCAGCAAAGCCGACGGAAGCTACCAGGGAGAGAATTCGTGGGAAGCCGGCGGCGGCGGTCTGAGCCAATTCGAATCTCCACCGTATTGGGAGCAGCAGACACAGACCGTCAATAGCGCAGGAGCACTCCTGTTCCGCGGCCTGCCCGACGTCGCGATGGATGCGTCGATCGAAACCGGCGCGGAGACGTGGGGCGGTCAAGCCGCCAACGGCGCGTGCACGCCATGCGTAACGGGCGGAACGAGCTTAGCGTCGCCGCTCGCAGCCGGAACCTGGGCGCGCTTGCAATCCGCGCACGGAAACAGGCTCGGCTTCGCCGCGGTGCGGCTGTACAGAGACTTCCAAACGCACACCGCGGGAGCTACGCTTACGGGTCCGCCGCCGACGGCGCCCTATGGCGGATTCCACGACGTGCTCACCGGATCGAACGGACTGTACACCGCCGCTCCGGGCTACGATTACACGACGGGTCTCGGCAGCTTCGACATCGCCGTGATGAATAGCCAAATCGGCAACTAAGATCCCCAAAACGGGGCTGCAAGAGGGGCGCCGCACGGAGAGAGCGGCGCCTCTTCTTTTCATTAGGGCGACAGGTTGATCGTCAAAGTCTTTCCATAAGTCCTGGGGCACGCGCTCCCGATATCCGTTGGACGGCCGCTGCCGTCGTTGCCGTATTCGGCTTTCAAACAGGCACCGGGGCGTACTTTGAAGACTGCTTTGCCGGATGCATCCGCAGTTTCCGTTTCCAGACTGACGATGGTGTATCCGGACATCCGGTACATCCTGACGAAGGCATGTTTCGCGGGCGCGCCGTTCGGAAGCTTCACTGATACCGTAACCGTCGCCGCGCTCGCCGCCGTACACAACGCGGTTCCCGTGAGCATCAATGCCGTCAAACTTGCTGCAAAACGTTTCATCGTCTACCTCGCTTATTTATTGGGAAGTGGTTTTGCGGGATTGCCCGCGACCCGTTGGCCGGGCGGAACGTCCTTCGTCACAACCGAGCCTGCGCCGGTGAGCGCGCCGTCGCCGATCGTGATCGGCGCGATCAGCGACGTGTTCGAGCCGATCATCACGTCGCGGCCGATCTTCGTTTTGTTTTTCCGCTTGCCATCGTAGTTGCACGTAATCGTACCGGCGCCGATATTGGTCTCTTCGCCGATCTCGGCGTCGCCCAGATAGGTTAAATGGCTGGCCTTGACGCCGCGCGCGAGCCGCGAGTTCTTGACCTCGACGAAGTTGCCGATGCGCACGTCTTCACCAAGCTGCGAATCGTTGCGGATATGCGCGTAGGGACCGATGCTCGTGCGATCGCCCGCGCTCGAATCGAAGACGGTGCTCTCGAACACGGTCACATCGTTACCCAGCCTCACGTTCGAAAGCCGCGCGTTCGGGCCAATCGCGCAGCGCTCGCCAATCTTTGATAATCGCCCGATTGAGGAATTCGGATAGATGATCGTGTCGCGTCCGATCTGTAATTCCGGCTCCAACGACGTGCTGAGCGGGTTGACGATCGTGACGCCGTCGCGCATGTGCTGCGCGCACAGGCGAATATTCATTTCTCTTCGGGCGAGCGCGAGTTCGGCGCGATCGTTGATGCCAAGCACATGCATCGCGTCGGGTGTTTCGATCGGCGCGACGCGCTTGCCGGAGCGCACCAAATCAGCAACGCTATCCGTAAGGTAATACTCCTTTTGCGCGTTCTCGTTACGCAGACGCGCCACGGCATCGCGCAGCGCCGCTTCGTCGAATGCGTAGATTCCGGCGTTGACCTCGTCTATCGCGAGCTCCGCTGAAGTCGCATCGCGCACTTCCACGATGCGTTCGACTCCGCCGTCCCGGCGCACGATGCGTCCGAAGTTCGAGGGCAGCCGCACGCGCGCGGTTACGAGCGCTAGTGCCGTGGAATCATCGAGCGCGGCCAGCGCGGCCGCAAATATTTCTTCGCGCACCAGCGGCATGTCGGCGTAGGCGACAAGCACCCGGCCGGAGTTTGCGGCGGGCATGGCTGCCAGCGCGATGCGCACCGCGTGCCCGGTCCCAAGCTGCTCTTCTTGCAGCACGCCGGTAACGCCGAATTCGCCGATGCGTCCTTGCAGCTCCGGATTCGTAACCACCGTAATGTCCTCGACGCCGGCAGCACGCAGCGCTTGCAGTACGTACCAGAGCATCGGACGCCCGCACAACTCGTGCAGCACTTTCGCCGTCGCGCTTTTCATGCGCGTGCCTTTGCCGGCTGCCAGCACGATCGCGCGTACCTTCACTTTTGCCATTCCTTGAGTTCCGCAGACGTCACGCCGCCCAGCACTTCCAGCGCATGGCGCAACCGTTCGCGCGTGATGTCGCGGCCGAGAATCTCGATCGCATCGTAGAGCGGCACCGACGTGGCGCTTCCCGTGATCGCGACGTAAAACGGACGCGTGACGTCGCGCAGCTTCACGTCGACGGTTGCAGCCACGCCTTTGAGCACAGCTTCGATTTCGCCGGTTTCCCAACTGCTCAACGCATCGAATCCCCACATCGCGAGCTGCAGCGCTTTGCGCAGCGCGGTGTCATCCAATTTGCTGCTTCGCAGTTCTTCCGCGGTCACGTCGAGCCGGCCCGCAAAGAAAAATGCCAGCAGCGGCCCGAGATCGCTTAGCCGTTCGATGCGCGGCTGCGCCAGCGCCGCGATCCGCCGCAGGCGGACCGAGTCAAGCCCCCACGCTTGCACCTTCGCGAGAAAACCATCGAGATCGTTACGCTCGCGAATGTACCGCCCGTTCAGCCAGTCGAGTTTTGAAACGTCGAAGACGGGACCGCCGAGCGACACGTGTTCGATTGAGAAGCGATCGGTCATGAGCGCCAGGTCCATCATCTCTTCGCCGGCCGGCGGCATGACGCAGAGCAACCCCAAGAAATTCAGCAGCGCGTCGGGCAGATAGCCCAGCGCCTTATAGAACAAAATGCTGGTCGGATTCTTTCGTTTGCTGAGTTTGCTCTTATCGGGATTGCGCAGCAGCGGCAGATGCAGCAATTGCGGCGGCCCCCATCCGAAATACTTGTACAGCAGCAAATGCTTCGGCGCCGACGAGAGCCATTCTTCGCCGCGAAACACGTGCGTGATCTCCATCAGGTGATCGTCGACGACGTTGGCGAGATGGTAGGTCGGCATGCCGTCGGATTTCATCAGCACCTGCATGTCGACGCTGCTCCACTCGATCTCGATCGCTCCGCGTTTCATGTCGTTGACGACGCAGACGCCCTCCGCCGGCACCTTGAGCCGGATGACATACGGCACGCCTTGCGCTTCTTTTTTCGCAACGTCATCGGGACTCAAGCCCGCGCACAAGCCGTCGTATCGCGAAGGGAGTTTCGCAGCGCGCTGCGCCGCGCGCATCTCTTCCAACCGCTGCGGCGTGCAGAAACATTTGAACGCATTGCCTGCGTCCAAAAGCTTTTGCACATGCTCGCGATAGATCTCCGAGCGTTCGCTCTGACGATACGGACCGTGCGAACCACCGACATCGGGCCCCTCGTCCCAGCTCAAGCCCAGCCAATGCAGTGAATCGAGAATCGCCGCCTCCGACTCGCGCGTGCTGCGCGCGCGATCCGTATCCTCGATGCGCAGCACGAACTTGCCGCCATTTTTCTTGGCGAAGCAATAGTTAATCAGCGCGACGTAAGCAGTGCCGACGTGCGGATCGCCGGTCGGCGACGGCGCGATACGCGTTCTAATCGTCAAAAAAAGCCCGCTCGTGCACAGAGGCGCATA